>NZ_JASPEP010000007.1:0-121172 GCF_031292835.1 Actinomyces stomatis | reverse complement strand
GGGCGGCCGCAGCGGCGGTGGTCGTGGGCGCGGCTCCCGCGGTCGCGGGGTCACGGGCGGTCAGGGCAGTCCCGCCTGACGGCTTGCGCGGTGGCATTCGGCGCGAGGTCCTGGAGGCTGACAATGCCGCGTCGCGAGCCGAGTGCCCTTCCGTGTCCGGGTCGGTGCGCGTCGTCGTTGGTGGAGTGATCCTGCCTTCGCGGCCGAGCGGAACCGGGGCGCTGGTGCTACCGTCAAGTGGCTGACGACGATCAGGAAGGTGGGTGGAGAGTGTGGCGGCGCACCTTTCGCGGCGAGCCCTGACCGGAGTGGTGACGAGCCTCGTCCTGGCAGGATGCGCTCCTCGGGGGGTGCAGCCAGCGGCAGCGCACTCGACTCCGCCTTCGTACCTGCGCTCGCGCGGGGGTGACGTTGCGCCGAGCCTGCGCCCGACGTCGGGAGACCTGTCGGTTCCTGCCGCGTTCTCCTACACCGACGACGAGGACGAAACTTCCGACTGCATCTTCTACGCGGCCGTGGACGTGCCGGTCGGACTGGTCGTCTACCTCGATGGCGACGGGCAGTCCTTCCACAGGCAGGGGAACCAGAGCCGGGACGAGAGGGCCCGCGGAGGCCTGGCCGGCGCCGGGGGAGTCGTCGAGGCTGCGATCACTCGAGGGTACGACGTGGTCTCGGTGCGCTCTCCCGGAGACGACGGAATCTGGTGGCTGGAGGATCAGGAGGGCAAGGTCCGCTACCTGGAGCAGGCGCTCGACTACGTGGTCGCCGAGTGCGGTGCCACCACGGATCGGGTCTGGCTCGTGGGCTACTCCGGAGGCTCGGAGTTCATCAGCCAGTGGTTCTTCCCGGTCTACGCCGAGCGCATGGCGGGCGGGGGCTTCCTGCTCTTCGGGGGTGGTGATGCGCCTGAGGAGCAGGCGATGTTCTCCGACGACGCCAAGAGTCGGCTCCGGCTGAACTGGGTGACCGGGACGCGCGACGTGCCCGCCAACAGCTTTGAAGGATTCGACGGCATCGGGCACGCCAGGAGCAGCCTGGGCTACTACCGCTCGGCGGGCTTCCGTCACACCTGGAACGAGTGGCCGGACGACGACCACAGCAGCGTCACTGAGAAGTTCGGCCGCTACGTCGGGTCCGTGCTCGACGATGCTGCAAGCGGAAAATAACGACGCTGCCTCGGAGGATGGATGATGAGTCCTTGGAGCGGTCTGCGATCCGTAAGGTGTGGCCCTCAGACACGGGTATGTCGCTGTGGCTGCGTGATCTGTGCTCACGTTCGGCTACCTGGGCTGGGGGCCGAGGCCGGCGCGGTACCCCCTGTGGGGCTCGAACCCACGACCTTCGGATTAAAAGTCCGCAGCTCTGACCAACTGAGCTAAGGGGGCGTACCAACGGCCGGAAGCAGAGTCCAGACGCCGTCGGCAGGGGGCCAGCATAACCGGACAACCGACCGCCGTGTCGAACCGGCCGCACCGTCGGCCTCCGCGTTCCCGATGGTCTCGCTCATCCAACACCGCTCAAGACTCGTCGCGTCCCCCCGCCGGCAAGCCTCCGGGCTCCCTGAACCCGCCTCGCCGTCGGCCGGAAGTGAACCGGTGAAGGACGGGCTCCCCGCGCGCGAGACAACGCGAGACAATGGGGTCGCGCGTCGTCGCCGGCGCGCCCGCACCGCGTGAGGAGTCCCCATGGCCCGCCAGTTCCACCGCCCCGCCCGGCTCGACCCCGAGGCCGCCGAACAGATTGAGGGCAGCACCGACACCGCCGTCGCCTCCGAGCTCGCCCACCGCGCCGCCCAGGCCCTCATCGGTGGCTTCCCCGGCACCGAGACCGAGGATGACCCCATCACCCGCTCCGGCATCGTCGCCGCGGTCGCCACCAACGGCATCGACGACATCGCCGAGCTGTGGGCCGACTCCCCGGCCACCACCCTGCCCGGCACCCTGTGGCGCCTGTTCCTCGTGCGCGAGTGGATCCGCCGCGACCCTGAGCTCGTCGCCCGCCGCTACGCCACCGTCATCGATCTCACCGGTGCCGACGACACCGCGAACGCCCGCCTCGAGTCCGCCCTCGGCGAGGCGCGCCCCGTGCCCTCCCCAAACAACCTGCGCGAGCGCCTCGACGCCGTTCTGGCCGGAAGTGTCGAGGGTTCCGTCACCGAGATCGCCCCACTGCTGAGCGCCACCGCCGGATTCCTGCGCGCCCTGGCGGCCGGCTCCAACCCCGTGTGGATCGAGGACGACGCCGACGAGCTCGCCGACCGCGTCACCCGCCGCGACTCCGCCCTCCTGACCACCGCCGACGAGCTCACCGACGCCGCCCGCCGCGCCGCCGCCGGACTCCTCGACTGAGAGGGCCTTGCGCGGGGACTATCCGGGCGCGAAATGTCCAAATCGGTGACAAAGGCCCGAAGTAAGTGTGTGAAGGTAGATCAGAACCGCATGATTCCGCGGTTCTCTTGAAGGCGTGAAGAGTGCGCAAGCTCCTTTGTCACCGATTTGGACACGATTGGCGAGATCATGCGTGCTTCGTTGGACGAGACGTGGGGGAGCGCCCAGCGGGGTCGCATCCCAGGTGGCGGGGCGCCTATCGGCCGTGAGTCCCGAAGATCGGGCAGGAGCGGTGGCGCCTCACGTATTCGCCGAACCGGAGCGGATCACCGTCCCACAAGGCCGCCCGGACGTGGGACCATGTGGCCATGACCAACGACGCGCCCCACTCCGCCCCCACGCCGCTCTCCCGCTTCCTGGGCGGGTGGATGCGTCACCCCAGCCCCCAGGAGCCCGAGCAGGTGACCGACGACGCCGAGGTGACCGAGGCTGCCGAGACTGTCGAAGCCGCGGAAGCCACTGAGGCCGCCGAGTCGGCGGTCTCGCCCGAGGCCGCGAGCACCGACGGGCCGGCCGTCTCCGCCGAGGTCGCCGGCCCCGAGGCCGCCCCAGTGGCTCCCGGCGGGTCCTCCACCGGCGACGGGGCCTCCGAACGCGCCGAGGCCCCGGGGGAATCAGCCGACCCGGCCGACTCGCATGGCTCCGATGACGCCGGCGACCCTGACGGCCCCGAGGGCGCCGAGGGGGCGATCGAGGAGGAGCACGTCATCGAGGTCGCCGACCCTCGCGACTTCGCCGATGACTCCGGCCCCCAGTACGAGGACGAGGACTTCGACGACATCGTCGACGGTGAGATGGCCCCCGCCCCCGGCCCCATCGGCACCGCGACCCCCGCCATCGCACCCTCCTCCATCACCTCCGCCAGCTCGCAGTCGGCCCCTTCCGCCGCCGAGGCCCTGGCGACTCCGTCGACCACGACGCCGGGGGACCGGGGCCTCTCCGCTCCCGGCAGCGCCACCAGCTCGGGCCATGCCGTCAGCCCCGCCAGCGCCGCCTCCTCGCTGAGCTCGGCCAGTGCCGCCGACGCCGCGGCCTCGGCCGCCTCCGCCGATACCGCCCAGGTGGATCCGGAGAGCCTCCTGCCGCCCCTGAAGTCCTTCAAGAACCGTTTCATCGACCGGGAGCTGACCTGGCTGGACTTCAACGAGCGCGTCCTGGAGCAGGCCGAGGACCACACCCTGCCCCTGCTGGAGCGCGCCTGGTTCCTGTCGATCTTCTCCTCCAACCTGGATGAGTTCTACATGGTGCGCGTCGCCGGGCTCATGCGCCGCATCAAGGCCGGCATCACCCCGGTGCGCGCCTCCGGCCTGGACGCCCACCAGGTCCTGGCCCAGGTCACCAGTCGCACCAAGGAGCTCACCGCCCGCCAGGCCGCCCTCTTCCAGGAGGACATCCGCCCCGCCCTGGCCGAGCGCAACGTGAAGATCCTGGGCTGGGACGAGCTCAACTCCGACCAGCAGGAGCGTCTGACCCGCTACTTCCGTCACCAGATCTACCCGGTCCTCACCCCGCTGGCGGTCGACCCCTCCCACCCCTTCCCCTACATCTCGGGCCTGTCCCTCAACCTCGCCGTCATCCTGCGCAACCCGCGCAGCGGCAAGGAGCACTTCGCCCGCATCAAGGTGCCCGACTCCCTGCCGCGCCTCATCCAGGTCCCCGGCCGTGAGCTGGACGCCGCGGACAAGGCGGCCGGCTGCGCCGTCATCCCCATCGAGATCGTCATCGGTCAGCACCTCGACCACCTCTTCCCGGGCATGGACATCCTGGAGCACCACCTCTTCCGGGTCACCCGCAACGAGGACCTCGAGGTCGAGGAGGACGACGCCGAGAACCTCCTCAAGGCCATGGAGAAGGAGCTCGAACGGCGCCGCTTCGGCGACTGCGTGCGCCTGGAGGTGGAGGACACCATCTCCTCCTTCACCCGCCGCTACCTGGTGCGCGCCCTGGGACTCAAGGGCGACGACGTCTTCGAGCTCCCCGCGCCCCTGGACCTGACCTGCCTCAACCAGCTCCACGACCTGGACATCCCCGACCTGAAGTACCCGCGCTTCGTGCCGGTGACGGCCGCGGGCCTGGCCGCCTACGAGTCCTCCTCCGCGCCGGACGTCTTCGCCGCCATGCGCGAGCACGACGTCCTCCTGCACCACCCCTACGACTCCTTCTCCACCTCCGTCCAGGAGTTCGTGGCCCAGGCCGCCGCCGACCCCAAGGTCCTGGCCATCAAGCAGACCCTCTACCGCACCTCCGGCGACTCCCCGATCGTGGACGCCCTCATCGAGGCCGCCGAGGCCGGCAAGCAGGTCGTCGCCATCGTGGAGATCAAGGCCCGCTTCGACGAGGAGGCCAACATCTCCTGGGCCCGCAAGCTCGAGCGCGCCGGCGTCCACGTCGTCTACGGCATGGTCGGCCTCAAGACGCACTGCAAGCTGCTGCTCGTCGTGCGCCAGGAGTCCGACGGCCTGCGCCGTTACTGCCACGTCGGCACCGGCAACTACCACCCCAAGACCGCCCGCGGCTACGAGGACCTGGGGCTCCTGACCTGCGACCGCGACGTCGCCCAGGACCTGACCACCCTGTTCAACCAGCTCTCCGGCTACGCCCCGCGCGCCCGCTTCCGCCGCCTGCTCGTGGCCCCCCGCGGCCTGCGCGACGGGCTTGTGGAGCACATCGAGCAGGAGATCGCCAACCACCGGGCCGGCCTGCCCGCCTGGATCCGCATCAAGGTCAACTCCATCGTTGACGAGACCGTCATCGACGCCCTCTACCGCGCCTCGCGCGCCGGGGTGCCGGTCGACATCGTCGTGCGCGGTATCTGCGGCCTGCGTGCCGGCGTCGAGGGCCTCAGCGAGAACATCCGCGTGCGCTCGATCCTGGGGCGCTTCCTGGAGCACTCGCGCATCTACGCCTTCGCCGGCGGCGGCCAGACCAAGCTGTTCATCGGCTCGGCCGACCTCATGCACCGCAACCTCGACCGCCGCGTCGAGGCCCTGGTGCGCATCACCGACCCCGCCATGGTCGAGGACCTCGAGTGGCTGGTCACCCACTGCGCCTCCGACGACGTCTCCTCCTGGCACCTCCAGCCCGACGGCTCCTGGCAGCGTCACCTCGTCGACGCCGAGGGCAACCGTCTCGAGGACATCCAAACCAGCCTCATGGCCCGGGCGCGCTCGCGCGTCAAGGGCCGGCACTGAGACGGCCGCGCCATGAGCTCGTCCAGCAGGAAGAACGGCTCGCGCGAGACCGTGAAGGCCGCCGGCGCCCTCGTGTGGCGTGAGAACGGCAAGCACCTCGAGGTGCTCCTGGTCCACCGTCCCCGTTACGACGACTGGTCCATCCCCAAGGGCAAGGTCGAGCCCTGCGAGTCCGTGCGCACCTGCGCCGTGCGCGAGGTCGCCGAGGAGACCGGCGTCCAGGTGATCCTGGGCCAGCCCCTCAGCCGTGTGCACTACAAGATCGCCGACGGCTCCCGCAAGGAGGTCCACTACTGGGCCGCCCGCGTCGCCCCCGACTCCTCGGCCGCTGTCGCCGCCCGCTGCGCCGTCGAACCCGCCTCCGCCAAGGAGATCGACGCCGTCGAGTGGCTGCGCGTGGGGCAGGCCCGCAAGCGCCTGACCTACCCCTACGACCGCGACCTGCTCGGCGAGCTCGTCGACCTGTGGGAGGACGGCAAGCTCGACACCTGGACCCTGGTCCTGGTGCGCCACGGCCGCGCCGTCAAGCGCTCCGTGTGGAACCGCCCCAAGGAGCGGGACAAGGAGACCGACGAGGCCACCCGGCCCCTGACTCACGACCAGGGCGAGACCCGGGCCCGCGCCCTCGTCCCGATCCTGGCCGCCTACGGGGTGGGGCGCGTCCTCACCAGCCCCTGGAAGCGCTGCGTGGACACGGTCGCCCCCTACGCCACGGCCGCGGACCTGACCCTGGAGATGGCCGGGGCCTTCACCGAGATGGCCCACGCGAAGAACCCCAAGGGCGTGCGCTCCGTGGTCAAGAAGGTCCTGAGCGTGCGCGAGGAGCCGACGGCGCTGTGCACTCACCGGCCCGTCCTGCCCACCATCATGGACGTCGTCTCCCAATACGCCCCCGGCAAGCTCCTGCGCTCCGTGCCCGACCGGGACCCCTGGCTCAAGACCGGGGAGATCCTCGTGGTCCACATGGCCCGCCGCCCCCGCGGCAAGATCCGCGCCGTCGCCATCGAGAAGCAGCGCCCCGTCCTGTCCGAAGGACGCTGACCGGAGCGCCGGCCGGACCTTCGGCCGGTGTACCGAGCTGCCCGGTGATGGTCCTCACAGAGGGTGTTTACCAACCGTTTACCCCGGTCACCCGGAACCTTCATCCGGGGTGCCTATCGTGACCGTTGCCTGACATTCACCCGGTATCCGACTGAACCCTCCGACACCCTCTGACTCAGCGAGGAGAGCCCGTGCTCCTGACCCGTCGCGGCGCCCTGGGCGCCTTGAGCGTGGCCACCCTGACCGCGCTGACCGCCTGCGGGCGCGACGCCGGCGCCGCCGACCCCAACGCCTCCAGCGACCTGGTGGGGCAGATCCGCGGCGCGGGCGCCACCTCCCAGTCCGACGCGCAGGACGCCTGGATGAACACCTTCATGGGCGCCAACCTGCGCGCCACCGTCGACTACGCCGGCGGCGGCTCCGGGGCCGGGCGCACCAAGCTCGTCGAGGGCGCCATCGACTTCGCCGGCACCGACACCCCCATGACCGTCGACGAGATCAGCAGGATCGGCGGCGCCGTCGAGCTGCCCCTCTACATCTCCCCGATCGCCGTGGCCTACAACCTTCCCGGCTTCACCGGAGAGTCCCACGTCAACATGACCGGAGAAGTCCTCGCCAAGGTCCTCTCCGGGGCCATCACCCGCTGGAACGACCCGGCCCTGGCCGCCCTCAACCCCGGCGTCGCCCTGCCCGACCAGCGGATCATCGTCGTGGGCCGCTCCGACGACTCCGGCACCACCAAGGCCCTGACCACCTACCTGGCCACCGTCGCCCCCACGGCCTGGCCCCACGAGCCCGAGGAGACCTGGCCGCTGCGCGGCGGCCAGTCCGGCGACGGCACCGCCGGCATGATCCAGACCGTCTCCGCGGCCACCGGCACCATCGGCTACGCCGACGCCTCCAAGGTCCCCGCCACCCTGGGCACCGTCGCCGTCGGCAGCAACGGGGCCTACGTGCCCGTCTCCGCCAAAGCCGCGGCCGCCGCCCTCGACGCCGCCACCCTGGGCGCCGAGGCCGACGAGACCCGCCTGCTCTACCAGCCCAGCCATGACACCGAGGGCGCCTACCCCATCGTCCTGGTCTCCTACCTCGCTGCCCGCCTGCGCTACGACGACACCCAGATCGCCGCCGTCGTCAAGGCCTACCTGCGCTTCGCCGCCTCCACCAAGGGGCAGGACGCCTCCACCAAGGCCACCGGCTGCGCCCCCATCACCCGCCAGATGCGCGAGAAGATCAACGCCGCCATCGACAAGATCGCCGCCTGAGGCCTCCCGGCCGGCCACCACGACGCCGCCGCACCGAACCGCACATGTCCAGCCAGCACTCACCCGCCCAGCCGCCGCCCCAGACACCCCGAGGAGGGTCAGCCGTGGCCAGCACCACCGCACCGCCGTCGTCGCCGCCCCCAGCGGGCGCCGCAACCGCCTCCAGCAGCGCCGATGACGCCATCATCCAGCCCGGCAAGGCCCCCGGGCAGACCGGCAACCGGATCTTCACCGGCCTGTCCTTCGGCGCCGGCACCCTCATCATGGTGGTGCTCGCCCTCGTGGCCGCCTTCCTCATCCGGGAGGCGCTGCCCGCCCTGACGGCCTCGCGCGAGACCCTGGAGTCGGTCTCCTTCATGCGCGATCGCGGACTGTGGGGCTACGTGGCCCCGCTCGTCTTCGGAACGCTGCTGTCCTCGACCATCGCCCTGGGCGTCGCGGTGCCGCTGAGCATCGGCGTGGCCCTGTTCATCTCCCACTTCGCCCCGCGCCGCCTGGCCCAGGCCCTGGGCTACATGGTGGACCTGCTGGCCGCGATCCCCTCCGTGGTCTTCGGCCTGTGGGGCTTCCTGTGGCTGGTGCCCCTGCTCGACCCCATCAACACCTGGCTGAGCGACCACCTCGGCTTCATCCCGCTGTTCGCCGACTACACGGCCCCGGCCAAGAACATCACCACCGCCTCCCTGGTCCTGGCCGTCATGATCCTGCCGATCATCACCGCCACCATCCGCGAGATCTTCCTCCAGACGCCCACGCTCCAGGAGGAGGCCTCCCTGGCCCTGGGCGCCACCCGCTACGAGATGATCCGCCAGGCCGTCCTGCCCTTCGGCCGCTCCGGCATCATCTCCGCCTCCATGCTGGGGCTCGGACGCGCCCTGGGGGAGACCATGGCCGTCCTCATGATCCTCTCGCCCGGCATGGGTCTGAACCTCCGAGTCCTCCAGGCCGGCCAGCACCAGACCATCGCCGCCAACATCGCCTCGCAGTTCCGCGAGGCCTACGGCCTGAGCGTCAACGTGCTCATCGCCACCGGCCTGGTCCTGTTCATCATCACCTTCGCGGTCAACTCCCTGGCGCGGTGGATCATCGCTCGCCGCTCCGAGTTCTCAGGAGCCAGCTGATATGACGCCCACGAACACACCCGAGCCCACCGACGGCGCCGCCTCCAGCAGCGAGGCCTCCCGCCCCGTCCCGGCCACCGGTGCTGCCGGTTCAGCCCGAGAGACCGGTGCCCCCGCGCCCAAGTCCCTCAAGGCCGCGCTCGCGGCCGCCGAGGCCCCGGCAGCCCCCGTCGACCCGCTGGCCGACCCGCCCTCCATCGAGGGCGTGCCCCTGACCTCCTACCGCCTGCCCGACTGGTTCATCTGGGCGGCGCTGGGAGCCGCGTTCGTCGTCGTCGGCGGGATCGGCCTGCTGGCCGGGTGGAGCATCGCCGTCGTCGTCGCCCTGACCGCCCTGGTGTGGGTGGTGGGCGCCACCGCCGTGTCCTGGGTGCGTGAGGGCGAGCGCTGGGGGCGCAACACCCTGGTGACTCTCCTCATCTACCTGTCCTTCGCCGTCGTCATGGTGCCGCTGGTCTCCCTGGTGTGGATGGTCCTGTCCGGCGGCTCGGCCCGCTTCGGCTACGACTTCCTGACCACCAACATGCGCGGCGCCGACGCCTCCAACGGCGGTTTCTACCACGGCATCGTCGGCACCCTCCAGATCACCGGGATCGCCACCCTCATCTCCGTGCCCCTGGGGCTGTTCACCGCCGTCTTCCTCGTGGAGTACAACGGCGGCTGGATCGCCCGGGCCATCACCTTCCTCGTCGACGTCATGACCGGCATCCCCTCGATCGTGGCCGGGCTGTTCGCCTACTCGATCTTCCTCATCGCGGCCGGCCCCCGCTACCAGGCCGGCATCATCGGGGCCGTGGCCCTGAGCGTCCTCATGACACCGGTGGTCATCCGCGGCGTGGAGGAGATGCTCAAGCTCGTCCCCTCCCACCTGCGCGAGGCCTCCTACGCGCTGGGCGTGCCCAAGTGGCTCACCATCGTCAAGGTCGTGCTGCGCACCGCAGTGGCCGGCATCACCACCTCCGTCATGATCGCCATCGCCCGCGTCATCGGCGAGACCGCCCCGCTGCTCATCACCGTGGGCCTGACGATCCGCACCAACACCAACCCGCTGGACGGCTCCATGTCCACCCTTCCGGTACTCGTCTACGACCAGTACTCCCGTGGGGAGGCCGCCGCCATGGAGCGGGCCTGGGCAGGGGCGCTGACCCTCATCATCCTGGTCATGCTGCTCAACCTCGCGGCCCGCCTCATCTCCAAGTACTTCAGCCCCAAGGGCGGCCGGCGCTAGCCCGGCCGGAGCCGCAGCCCGCAGCGCCCCAGAGCCCTCAGCAGTCCACCTCAGGTAAAGGAACCGACGTGTCCAAGCGCATCGACGTCATCGGCGAGAACATCTACTACGGCGACTTCCTGGCCGTGAAGGACGTCAACGTCGTCATCGAGCCCAAGTCCGTCACCGCCCTCATCGGCCCCTCCGGCTGCGGGAAGTCCACCTTCCTGCGTACCCTCAACCGCATGCACGAGACCATCCCCGGCGCCCGCGTCGAGGGCCAGGTCATCGTCGACGGCGTCAACCTCTACGGCCCCGGCGTCGACGCCGTCCAGGTGCGCCGCGCCATCGGCATGGTCTTCCAGCGGCCCAACCCGTTCCCCACCATGTCCATCGCCGAGAACGTCCTGGCCGGCGTGCGCCTCAACAACCGCCGCATCAAGAAGTCCGACGCCGACGACCTGGTGGAGGCCTCCCTGCGTGGGGCCAACCTGTGGGACGAGGTCAAGGACCGCCTGGACCGTCCCGGCCTGGGCCTGTCCGGCGGTCAGCAGCAGCGCCTGTGCATCGCCCGCGCCATCGCGGTCAAGCCCGCCGTCCTGCTCATGGACGAGCCCTGCTCCGCCCTGGACCCCATCTCCACGCTCGCCATCGAGGACCTCATCTCCGAGCTCAAGACGGACTACACGATCGTCATCGTCACCCACAACATGCAGCAGGCCTCGCGCGTGAGCGACATGACCGGCTTCTTCAACCTGGAGGCCACTGGCAAGCCGGGGCACCTCGTCGAGTACGACTCCACCGACAAGATCTTCTCCGCCCCCAGCCAGCAGGCCACCGAGGACTACATCTCCGGCCGCTTCGGCTGAGGGGCGAGGAGGGATGAGGACGTCGGGCCGGAGAGCGCCAGTCGGCGCGAATGCCGCTCGCGGCGGCTTGAGTTGGAGCCCGGGGCCCGTCACGGCCCGACGCCGCCCACGAGTCTACAGGTCCGGGCTCCCGGCCGTCCCGGTGTCCGCCCAGTGAATCCACCCGGTGGTCGGGAGAGGTGCCTGACCCTCCCGGTCTTCTCCGGGGCCGGTGCGCTCAGGCGTCCTCGGGGGCGTCCAGTCGGTAGCCGACGTTGCGCACCGTGCCGATGAGGTTGTCGTGCTCGGTGCCCAGCTTGGCGCGCAGACGACGGATGTGAACGTCCACCGTGCGCGAGCCGCCGATGTAGTCCTCGCCCCACACCTCGTGCAGGAGCGCGTCACGCGTCAGGACCCGTCCCCGGTTGGCGGCCAGGAACTTCAACAGCTCGAACTCCTTGTAGGTCAGGTCCAGGATCGTGCCGCGCAGTCGGGCCGTGTAGGCGGTGACATCGATGACGAGATCGCCCACGTCGATGCGGTCGTCGTCGGCCTCGTCCACGACCGGGACATGGGCGCGCAGCAGCCGCAGTCGGGCCGACAGCTCGGCGGGCTTGGCGCCGGCCATGACGAAGTCGGCGGCGCCCCAGTCGATCTGCACCGCAGCGGCGCCGCCCTCCTCCACAATGAGGATGATGGGCGGGCAGTCCATGGGGCCGGTGAAGAGCTGACACAGAGCGCGAGCACGGGTCAGGTCCCCGCGCGCGTCGATCATGACGACGTCGGCGTTGTCCACCTCCGCGTAGGACGAGGGGGTCGGGGCGAGGCACTCCACCTGGGAGTCGAGGAAGGCGGTTGCCGGCAGGACGTCAGTGGCGTCACTCTCACGAGTGAACATGATGATCCGCATGGCTGCTCCTTCCGTGGCTCTCGACCTGGACTCGCTGGTTCAGTCGAGATGACCAGCGGCGAGACTGTTGGGACAAGTCAACCACACCTGGTCGCAGGCGAAATCCCGGAGACGGCAACTGACCGGATACTGACCATCCGGGAGGATGCTGGGGCGGGCTGGAGAGGGCGCTGCGGCCGCCCGGGTGTGGGACGATGCGTGCTGTGACTACCCACCACCGACGAGCCAAGCCGGCCGCGCGCACCCGCGGAGCCTCCCGTGTCTCCCGCGACGACTCCCATGCCGCAGCCGTTCCGATGGCCGCCGGCGGCGCGGCGGACTGGGCCAGCGTCATCGGCGTAGGCGACTCCGGCGCCTCGGCCGGGCGGACCGGATCGGAGTCCGCTTCGCGCTCGAGCGGGTCGGGTCCCTCCGGTGAGCCGAACGATTCCTCCGGTGCTCCGGCAACTGCCCTCTCAGCGGACTCGGGTGACACTGCCGACCTTGCTGAGGACCTGGGCTACGCCACTCGCCGCGCCTCCAACCGCCCCAAGGAGCCGGGCCTGGTGGATCCGGCCTGGACCCGGCTCGCCTTTGCAGGCGTCGTGCCTCTGCTGCTGGCGGTCGGCTCGGTGCTGCCCGGATGGGTGAGGCTGGCCCTTGTGGCCGCCCTGGTGCCGGCCGCCGCGCAGGGCTGGCCCGCACTCGTGCGCGCCCGGCACGATCTGGGCGGCACGATCGTCATGACGATCACTGGACTGTCGGCCGCCGCCAGCGTCTACCTCCTTGGAGACATGGGGATGGCGGGCCTGGTCATGGCCTTCTCGATCCTGGTGGCCTTCGTCGGCCAGATGCTGCGGCGCGACGGCCGGCACAACCTGGTCGAGGACCTGTCCGCAACGGTGGCCGGCTGCCTCGTGGCGGTCTCCGGGTCGGCCTGGTGCGCCCTAGAACCGGGGCTGGCCGATCCGGCCATCGTCGTGCCCACCTGCCTGGCGCTGTTCGTCGGTGCCGTCCTGACCGTCCTCAACGTGCGCGCCCGGATGCTGGAGGCCCTCACCGTCACGGTTCCGGCGCTGTTCGCCGGCGGTGCCGGCTACGTGCTGGCCTCGGCCGGCTTCTTCGGCCTGTCCCACATCAGTGCGACGGCGGCCCTGCAAAGCGCCGTGGCCTGCGTGGCCGTCGGTTTCGTGGCGGGGGTTCTCATGGCCGCCGGCAACCGTGTCCTGTGGACCCACCGGTGGGTGCCCGGCGGACGGGCGGCTGTGGCCTCCGCACTCGTGCCGATCCTGTCGGTCGGCGTGCCGGTCTACGCCATCGCCCGCCTCCTGGGCGGCTTCCTCGCCGGCTGACGGCCGCCGCCCAGCCCCGCGAGGGCCCGACAACCCGCATCAAGGCGTCCGAATGTCCAAATTGGTGACAAAGAGACTCCGAGGTCCTGCGGTCAAGCGAAGGAACCGCGGAATCATGCGGTTTCATCTGGCGCGCTCAGTGCTCTTCACCGCTTTTGTCACCGATTTGGACACTGCGGCGCCGATCTTGCCCGGATCTGCGGCTCCGGACCGCGCCGGACACTCGGGGCGCTGGCGGATCCGTGCGGCCCGGGCGGGCGGCGCGTGTCCCGGGCTGGGGTGACGTCGTAGGCTGCGGGCATGGCATTCACGCTTCCTGACGACCTGCCCCCCGAGCTCTACCCGCTGGCCTGGCTGGCCGGCACCTGGCGCGGCTACGGCATCCTCACCTACGGCGAGACCGTGCCCGAGCAGGCCGTCTACCAGGAGATGACCTTCGACCACGACGGTGGCCCCTACCTGCGCCAGACCACCACCATCTGGACGGTCGACGCCACCCGCTCCAAGAACCTCGACTTCGAGATGCCCGGCCTCCAGGGCGCCTCCCTCCTGGCCCCCGCCCAGATCTGGTCCACCGAGACGACCTACTGGCGGCCCGTCGGCCAGGAGCAGCCCGACGGCGCAGACTCCGCCGAGACCACCGGCCCGGCCGACACTGAGAGCGCCGGCGGTCCGCTCACCCCCATCACCCGGCTCGAGCTCGTCTCGGCCGACCCCGCCGGTCACGTCGGCGTCTGGGAGGGCTGGATCCAGGGGCCGCGCGCCCAGGTCGGCACCCAGGCCGTGGGGCGGGCACGCACCGCCGTCCCCGTGGAGGAGATGACCCGCATGTTCGGGCTCGTGGGCGGCGACCTCATGTGGACCCAGGACATGGCCGCCTTCGGCCAGAGCGAGGTGAGCACCTACGCCTCTGGGCGCCTCGGCCGCGTCGACGACGTAGACGATCCCGCCGCCCAGCCCGGCTCCGCCCTCGAACCGGCCGGCGAGTCCTCCGACTCCAACACGCCCGCCTCCGACGACGCCGAGCCGACCGCCTGATGCGCCCCTCTCCGCTGCTGACCCGACCCGGCGCCGTCGCCTCCGCCCCGGACGACCCCGACCAGGCCGTTCCCGCCCATCTCGGTGACCCCGGTCGCGAGCAGGCCGCCCTGGCCGAGGGGCGCGCGGCCTGCGCCCTGGCGCGCGACGTTGTCACCGTCACCGGGCCGGACCGCCTGAGCTGGCTGACCACACTGTCCAGCCAGGTGCTCACCGGCCTGGAGCCCGGCGACGGCGGGGCGGAGACGCTGCTCCTCGACGCCCAGGGGCATATCACCCACGCGCTCGCGGCCCTCGACGACGGCCGCACTCTTTGGCTCGTCACCGAGGCCGGCAGCGGCGAGGACCTGGCTGCCTTCCTGGACTCCATGCGCTTCATGCTGCGCGTCGAGGTGACCGAACGGCCCGACGTCATGGCGTTGGGCGCCCTCGGGGAGGGGCTTGAGGCCCTGGCCCGGGCGGCGCGCGACACGGCGCCGGACTCGCCGGCCGCTCCCGACTCCTCCGACGCTCAGGCCGGCGCCGCCGAGACCGGTGGCGCCGAGCCTCAGGGCTCGCTCATCGGCCTGTGGCGCGACCCGTGGCCGGGCGTCGTCGAGGGCGGCACGAGCTACGACGTCGGAGAGGACCGGCCGCATCCCGGCCAGGAGTATCGGGGCGGTCTCGTCCTGGTGCCCGCCCAGAGCGTGAACGCCGTGGCGGGGACCTTCCTCACCGCCGGGAAGGGACGGCGTCTGGCCGGTGCGCTGGCCTGGGAGGCCCTGCGCATTGAGGCCGGACGTCCCCGCCGCGCCCGCGAGGCCGACGCCCGCGCGATCCCCCACGAGCTGGACTGGCTGCGCACGGCCGTGCACCTGACGAAGGGCTGCTACCCGGGCCAGGAGACGATCGCGCGCACCCTCAACCTCGGCCGTCCTCCGCGACGCCTCACCGTGCTCCAGCTCGACGGCCTCGTCGGCGACCTGCCCCGGCCGGGTGCGAGCGTGCGCATGGGGGAGCGGGTCGTGGGCGCCGTGACCTCCGTGGCGCGCCACCACGAGCTCGGTCCCATCGCCCTGGCCCTGCTGCGCCGTGCCGTTCCCGTGGATGAGCAGCTGACCGTGGAGATCACCGAGGTCGACGAGGCCACCGGCGAGACCGTCACCGTCGGCCGGGTCGACGCCGCCCAGGAGGTACTGGTCTCCCCCGAGGGGCGCGCCCAGGCCAGCCCCGCCGAGCGGCCCGGTGCCGGACTGCGCAAGGGCCTGCGGCTCTGACCGGTGCGGTCGGGGGCCCGGCCCCGGGCGCTCCCGGGCCGGCTGCTGCATGAGGTGTCAACTGTTCTCGCTGGGCGTGGCCGTCGCTCTGGGATCGGTGACCCGCGACCGGTAGCCTGGGATGCGTGAGCGTCCTCTATGCTGTGTCATTCTTTCTCTCCGAGGCGGTCAGGTGGACCTGGATCGCCGCCCAGGCCGTCTCCCTCGTCATGGGAGTCTGGGCGCTGATCGACTCTCTGATGCGGCCCGCGGAGCACTACGCGGCGGCCGGCAAGAACACCAAGCGATTCTGGAACGCGGTCAACGCGGTGGGCACGGCGGTTGTCGGCCTCCTCGGCGCGGCCTCGATGTTCGGCCTGCTGGGCGTCGTGGCCAGCGCCGTCTACCTGGTGGACGTGCGCCCCGCCCTGCAGGCGCTGGCGCCGGTGCGAGTGCGCTCCTCGATCCGCATCCCAGGGCGGGCCTCGCAGCGCCGGCCGGGACGCGGTGGGCGCGGCCCGCGCGACTGGAGCACTGGTCGCTGATGCGTGCGGTCATTCAGCGGGTCAACCGGGCGGCGGTCCGGGTCGACGGCGAAGTGGTTGGCGAGATCACCCGCCCCGGCCTCATGGTTCTCGTGGGGGCCACACATGACGACGGCCCCACGCAGGTGGCCACGGTGGCCCGCAAGATCGCGGACCTGCGGCTCCTGGAGGACGAGCTCTCGGTGACCGACGCCGGAGCGCCCGTGCTCGTCGTCTCCCAGTTCACCCTGTACGCCGATACCCGCAAGGGTCGGCGCCCCACCTGGAACAAGGCGGCCCCCGGCGAGGTGGCCGAGCCCCTGGTGGAGGCTGTGGCCGAAGACCTGCGCGGGCGTGGCCTGGAGGTGGCCACCGGCCGCTTCGGTGCCGACATGAAGATCGATATGGAGGCTGACGGCCCGGTGACGATCCTGGTCGAGGCCGAGTAGTTCGAGGAGGCCGCAGAAGGGGGCGCTGAGATGACGGGATGCTCACGGGCGGTGGTCATCGCCATGATGCTGTGGTGGGCCTTTTTCGGCTGTGTCAGCGTGTCCTGGGCGCTGGGCTCCCCGTGGCTGGTCGACACGGTCCTTCAGGGTGAGGGGCTGAGGCTCGCCCAAGAGCGGCCCACCTGGTTCGTCGTGGTCGTCCTCGTCTCCGGGCTGGTGAAGCTGGGGTTCGTCGTCTTCGGCTTCGCCCTGCTGCGCCCGGACGTCATCAGGGTGCCGCGCTGGATGCGCCTGGCCTTCGGCTGGGTCTCGGGAGCCCTACTCATGGCCTACGGGGTGGTCGGCTCGGTGCCGGCGATCCCGACGATCTTGGCGGGAGAGCCGCTCTCCCACTATGGATGGTGGCGGCTGGTTCTTTGGATGCCTCACTTCTGGATGGGCGGGATCCTGGTGCTGGCCGCAACGATCGCCTACTTGCGCTGGAGCCGGCCCGCGGCTACCGGCTCTGCTGTGCACGCGGTCCCTGCTGGGCGATAACTCCCGCGGCGAGTGTCCACAGCGCTGACATCAGGCCGCCGACGTCGTCGACCCGGGTTTTGGAACCGCGTGATTCCGCGGTTCTCCCGATGGTGCCGGCCGGCCGAATCAGTTGATGTCAGCGCTGTGGACACCGGCCGCGTTGAGGATGGTGGTGACCGCCGGTCGTTATCCACAGGCGCCTTCGTGTCTCTGGTGTCCTCCTCCGCCCCCGGCCCACGATGTGGTCATGGACGCCGACGCCTTGATCGCCCGTATCAGTGATGCTCATGGCGCGGTCCGTCAGTCGGATCTTCGGCTGGAACGCGCGCAACGTCGATGTCTTCAAAGGCTTGTGGACTCTGGTTGTCTCACGCGTCATCCGCATGGTGTGGTGGCTCTGTCTGACGTCGACAGGAGAGTGCTGATCGCCCGCATCCATCGGGGGCTGATCACCTGCGAGCACGCCGCTGCCTACTACCGGCTACCGCTGCCGTCATCGCCGAAGGCTCTTCATGTTCTCACGCCGCAAGGGCACAAGTTGGAGTCGTTATGGGGTGAGCGTCAGCATGAGACCCGAGATCTTCCGGTCATGCCTCTGAGTTCCTTCCCGGTTGCACCCTTGGCGCGTTGTCTCGCGGATCTTCTGTGCTGCGCCCAGGAATGGACTGCACTGGTCGTCGTCGACGCTGCACTCCATCGGCGCCAGGTCACCTATGAACAGGTCGGCACCTACTTGCGTGGGGCTCGTCGGGCGCTGGGACGCAGGCGCCTTCAGCGGACGAGCAGCAGAGCGCGCAGCCCGTTGGAGACGCTGGCGCGCATCCAGCTGCGGGGCGCCGGTCTTGATGTCGCTGACGGTGTGGGGATCGGCGGTGTCGGCGAGGTAGACCTTCTGGTTGCGGGGTGGCTCGTTGTTGAACTCGACGGCTATGAGTACCACTCGGACATGTGGACTTTCGACCACGACCGTGCCCGCGACCGGGAACTGACGCAGCAGGGATACACCGTCGTGCGGTTCACGGCGAACAATGTGCGTTCGGGCAGAATCGTCGACGACGTCAGGCGGGTCCTTGCTGCCCACCCAAGCGCGGCGATGATGAGGATGGCATGACGGCACCCACGAAAGTGTCCACAGCGCTGACATCAGGCCGCCGACGTCGTCGACCCGGGTTTTGGAACCGCGTGATTCCGCGGTTCTCCCGATGGTGCCGGCCGGCCGAATCAGTTGATGTCAGCGCTGTGGACACTTGTGGCCGCGGCATGGCCCGGTGAGTCTGGTCGGCACCGTTGGCGCACGGGGGAGGGCCGGGTATGCGCCCCCGACTGCGCTTCCCGGCCCTCACTCGAGTGTCACTCGGCCGGCAGTCCCGGCTCAACGGGGAGTATTCCCCAACCGGCTGTCAGGTATGGGGTGGACGGGTTCAGCAGTTGAGGGTGGCGTCAGTGCCGACGGTGGTGTCGGTGGCGGAGATGCCGGCGAGCTCGTGGTCGTCGGCGTTGCCGCCGGTGCAGACGATCGCACAGGGTCCTTGGCGGGCGGGGTCGGCCATGAGTCCGGCCAGGCTCGCGGCCCCGGCGCCCTCGGCCAGGGTGTGGGCGTGGGTGGACATGAGGCCGACGGCGCGCTGGATCGCGTCGTCATCGACCAGGATGAAGTCGTTGAGGCTGCGGCCCAGCACGGACTGGGTGAGGGCGAAGCTCGCCCCGACGGCCAGTCCCGCCACGCGGGTGCGACTGTGGACGGTGGTCGGCTCCCCGGACGTCCAGGCGCGGTGCGCGGCCGGAGCGGCGCTGGACTGGACACCGATGACCCGGCACTCGGGGGCCAAGACGTCGCGCACGAGGCAGGCGCCGGCGGCCCCGGAGCCCGAGCCGACCGGCGCGTAGACGGCCCGCAGGCCCGGGTGGCGGCGGAAGAGCTCGAGGTAGACGGTGGCGTGCCCGAGCACGATGGCCGGCTCATCCCCGGGGGAGACCATGCGCATCCCCTCGCTCAGGGCGAGGGTCTCCGCGTGGGCGAGCGACTCGCACATCGTCTCGCCCTCCACGACGACGCGGGCGCCCAGGGCGCGCACCGCGGCCACCTTGCGGGCGGGCGCGCCCACCGGGACGACGACGGTGACAGGGACCTCGCTGCGGGCGCCGGCCCAGGCCAGGGACTGGGCGTGGTTGCCGGTGGACGCGGTCACGACGCCGCGGCGGCGCTCCTCGGGGCTGAGCGATGCCATGAGCGCCACCCCGCCGCGGACCTTGAAGGCGCCAGTGGGCTGGATGTTCTCGTGCTTGACCACGACCTCCACCCCGGCCTCGGCGTTGAGCAGTGGGTAGGACCAGGCGGGAGTCTCGGGCAGGGCCCGCGAGACGGCCTCGTAGGTACGCAGGACGGCGTCGAAGTCGAGAATGGTCCGGGTCGTGGCGGGTGCCTGGGGCAGGGTGTCGGTCGCGGTCATGGCTCCATGATGAGGGCGACCGGAGTATCGGTCCAATGAATGTTTTGACGAATACCCATCGATTTAAGACATACTTGGTGGCGTGATCGATGTGCAGCAGCTGCGGGCCCTCGTGGAGCTCTCCCGCCTTGGAACCGTCTCCGCGGCCGCCGAGTCCCTGGGGTTCAGCCAGTCCACCGTCTCCCACCAGCTCGCCGCCCTGTCTTGCGCAACCGGCGCAGTACTGCTGACACGGGCCGGACGCGGGGTGCGGCTCACCGAGGAGGGCCGGGCGCTGGCGATCCGGGGCCAGGAGGTCCTCGACCTGCTGGATCGCACCGAGCGCGAGGTCGTCTCCATGGCGCAGGCGGAGTCGGGGCGGGTGCGGCTGGCCGCCTTCCCCTCCGCGGTGGCCTCCCTGGTGCCGGGGGTGCTCGACGTCGTCGGCCAGCAGTATCCGGGCCTGGAGGTCGAGCTCGTCGACGCCGAGCCGCCCGAGGCCCTCGACGCGCTGCGGCGCGGGCGAGTGGACGCGGCGCTGTCCTTCTCCTACATCGACGACGACGCCGGTGAGGGGCTTCAGGCCGAGCACCTGCTCGACGACGTCCTCTATCTCGTCACCCACCCCGGCGGCATCACGCGCATCGCCGACGGCGCCCAGTGCCGGTGGGTGACCGGCTGCGCGCGCTGCCACGAGGAGCTCATCGCCGTGGGGCGGGCCAACGGCTTCACGCCCGAGACCGCCTACGCCTCCGACGACTACGTGGCCGTGCAGGCGCTCGTCGCCGCCGGGGTGGGGGCGGCCCTGCTGCCCGGGATGGCGCTGAGCGCCTACCGGCACGAGGGGGTCCAGGTGCGGCCGCTGGCCCGCGAGCAGCGGCGCGTCGAAGTGGTCACTCGCGCCGAGCAGCCCCGGCCGCTGGCCATTGACGTCCTGGTGGATGCCTGCCGGACGGCGACCCACCGCACGAGCCTGCGCCGACCCGCGGTCAGGGCCGGCGGTAGTGCTGCCTCTCGGAGAGGTGTGGTGTGATGGGGCGTGTATCCGTGCTGCATCGCAGAGAGGAATCGGGAATGGGGGCTGGTGTACGAGCCGTCCTGGGTGACGTATCCGGCGAGGTCGCCGTCTTCGGGTCGCTCAACGCTGACCTGACGGTCCGAACGGAGCGCTTCCCCAAGCCCGGCGAGACGATCAGCGGCGAGGACCTCGTGATCCTGCCGGGAGGCAAGTCGGCGAACCAGGCGGTTCAGGCCGGTCTTCTTGGCGCTCGCGTGAGGATGATCGGGGTCGTCGGAGGGGACGGTCATGGCGACCTGCTCATCGAGTCCCTCCAGCGCGCCGGCGTGGACACTGATGCGGTCCAGCGCGAGGACGTGGCCACCGGCACCGCAATCATCACCGTGGACTCCACCGGGGACAACACCATCGTGGTGTCTCCCGGAGCGAACGGAAAGGTGGATGTCTCCACGGCGCAGCGGCACCGCGGCGTCATCGGCGAGGCCCGAGTGCTGGGGCTGTGCATGGAGGTCAGCCCCGACGCGGTGGAGGCTGCGGCCCGCATCGCCCACGACGCCGGCACCCGCGTTGTCTTCAACAACTCTCCGTTCCACCCCGTCCTGTCCGCCGGGCTCCTGGAGGCCATTGACGTCCTGGTCGTCAACGAGCATGAGCTCGCCGACATGCTGAAGCAGGGCATGCCTGAGACAGCGGCTGAGCCGGAGCTCGAGCGAGGCGACGACGCCACAGACTGGGGCGATTGTGCAAGGAGACTGGCCGCGATGGGGATCCCCTCCGCGGTGGTGACTCTGGGGGGCCGCGGGTCGATGGTGATCGAGGGGGAGGAGATCACCCCGATCGATCCCTTCTCGGCCGATGTCGTGGACACGACCGGAGCCGGCGACTCCTTCCTGGGCACGCTGCTGGCGGCCCTCGCTGCAGGCGCCGGACTCAGGGAGGCGGCACGTGCGGCCTCGGCCGTCTCCGCCTTCGCGACGACCTCAGTGGGGGCGCAGGCCTCCTACGGGGACATTGCCGCAGTCGAGCAGCACTTCGGATAAGCACAGCCTGACGAGCGAGGCGAGAGAGCCGAGGTTGCTCGCGGTGGCAGCAGGATGCTGTGCGCCTCAAGGTTCCGGTGACAGGAGACTGGCCCGCCGGCCCGCGCCTCATTCGTCCTTGAACTGCTCGAGGTTCTCGGTGTGCGGGTGGCCGTCATCGGTGGCGCTGAGCCAGAAGGCGGGCTTGGACTCCGTGGAGCCCTTCCTGTTGGGGACGTCCTGTTTGACGAGCAGTCCGGGGCCGGTGGATACGCCGCGTTCAAGAACGGTTTTTCCGGTGATATCGATTGTCTTCTTGATGCTGGGATTGACGAGTTGCTGTTCAACTGCCTCCCGGGAGGGACTGAGTGACTTCCGCTCGTCCTCTGATGCCGCCTTCGAGCGTTGCTGAAAATCGCTGGCTGCTTTGGGGTTTGCGAACCGGCGGATCCAGCCGCCGGGGTAGACCGCAGTAGCTCCGGAGACACTCTCGGTCGTGGACCCATCGATGCTGGTGAGGGAGATGGTCGTCAGCCAGCATCTATCGAAGCAGTTGTCTGGGAGGAGGTTGGGTGTGAGCATGAGGTTCTCGCCGGTGGCACCCACCAGCCACTTGTCGCTGGGGACGGAGGAGGGTCGAGCGCTCGTGTTTGTCAGGGAGAAGATGTTGATGGTTCCCTTCCCGGAGCCGGCCGGGAAGTAGTTCTGAGCGGTCTCGACGGCGAGGGTACTGTTGGTGAGGGCCTGCCCCAGGATGATCCCGGAGACTGTGTCGTCCCTGACCGTCTTGCCAGTCTTGGTGTCAAGGACAACGATATGCGTGCGTTGATCGGCTGCCGTCTCTCCCGCCTGCTGCTCGGCGGGAAGGAGGATCAATGACAGGTGGCGTCCGTCAGGACTGACGACAGAGCTTCCCGCCGATGACCGTCCCGTGTGTTTGTGAAGCGGGTTTTGGGCGCTATTTCTGTATTCAGTTCTCTCTTGGTCCGTGACTTCGGGCTTGATGGAAACCGCCCACTGGAACTTATCGGTGGAAGGATCTCGACTCACCACGGTGGTCGTCAGTCCTCCGGAAGTGAAGCCTATCCTTCCGGCTACGTATGATGTGTTCATGGTGACGGCGCCACTGGCGGTTGACAATGGTCTATTGTCCATGTCGCTACTTGAATCCTTCGGCTTGGCAGCATCTGCTTCCTGCTCATTGAGGGAGGAGACGACGAGTCTTTGAGTGTCCTCCCCAATGTTGCATGAACCGATGGTGAGCGCGAGCGTCACAGTTGCGGTGAGTGCTGACAGTCGCCGGAGCATGGAGGACGTGCGGGGACTCAGAGGATGTGCGACTCTCATTCCTGTCCTCCTGCGACTCCGAAGATCCGATAGGTATCTCGGCATCTCTGGCCGTCATCCTTTGCTCCGGCACTGCAGTGTCCGTAACCTATGCTAGTTGTGTTGAGGGTAACGATGGTGGCGCCAGGCGTCCGTATGGCCTTTACTCGTCTATAGGAGTCGACGCCTCTGGAGAATAGCGGCTGGGCCGGTGTGTTGAAGTAGTCTGCCAGTTCGCGGGGTGACTGGAATGTGGAACCAGGTGTGATGGGAATGGTGGTGCCGGGTGAGTCGTCACCGGGACGAATGACGAGTGTCGCGAAGGTGGAGCCGTCGTCGGCTGATACTTCAACGATCCCAGTGCGCGCACTGGCGAGGCTCCGATCCTGTGACGCCGGGGTGACTGTGCGAGTGGAGGGGTCGAAGACTGCCTCGGCCCGTGTATTTTCGTGGGGACGCTTGAAAGCTGCGTCCGCAGTGATAGCGGGGTAGGTGACGATGCTGTCTGAGAGGCGCGATGCCTCCGTATTGATCCCCGAGGTCGCTCCTAGGGAGAAGGTTGTGGTGTCGGCGCTGTTGACCTTGGCCAGTGCGTCCAGGCTGATCGCTTCAGCTATGGGGCTACCCGAGGAATCAATCTTGCCGGTGTAGCGGGCACCCCAGCCTTCGATGAAGGAACTGAAATTGTTGACGACCCCTTCCTCGAAGGTAAATTCTGACAGGATTTGTTGAACTTCGACCTCGGCGGTGGGATCGTTCTGAGGGCAGACCGTAATGGTTATTGCTGCCTTCTTCACTCCGGACGGGGTAACTTCGGCAGTGTGGTCCTCGTCGTAGTCCAGGATGAATGAGGCGTGTCCGGCAGGACCGGAGTAGTACATGCCGGACCTCTCCGGGAGAGTCCACATCTTGGCCCCGTCGGTCAGTGAGAAGGCAGTATCCTCGTCGAGGACTGCGGAATCGGTCAGCTGAAGATCGCCGGCGGTACTCTGATGCTCGAAGACGATTCTGCCGGTCAGAGAATCGAAGACCAGGGTGATAGCGGCTTCGCCCTCTTGAGGAGATGCAACGAATCTGGGTAACTTGATTCGAGTGGCCACGTACTTCCTGTCAGGACTGGTGATGAGTTTAGGGCTGTCGGAGTGGCTGTTGGGGGCGAATGTGGCGCGCTTGCGCTCGTAGCTCCACAGGACGCTGCCGTCCTTGGAGTTGAGCGCCATGATGCCGTCGTCGGTGAGGAAAATGGGGCCGCCGGCGCCCGCGGCGGTGGTCAGCTCGGTGGAGGATATCTCCTTACTCCAGGAGGCCTTCGGCGCCAGCGACGTGGGTGGCGCTAGTGAGACGTCGGCGGTGGCCTTGGCGATGACATGGTGGACCGGGTTAATGAGTGCCCATGTTCCCGCGATGACGGAACCAAGTGTCAGTGCTGGGGCAATGACCAGGGCCGCGAGGTACCTGCGCGTGCGGCGAGGTACCCGCACGCGCTCGTACCGGGGGAGTCCCTTGTCGGTCTTCTCTCCCGTCTTGCGCTGGAGAGGAGCCCAGCGGCTCGGGTCATCGGGATCGCTGCTACCTACCGCGGTGCTGCGCAGGTAGTGCAGGAGTGGTCCGATGCTCAGGAAGAGCGTGGCTGAGAGCGCCACTCCAGTCAGGGTAAGGAGGAACAGGACGGAGAATCCTGTCTCCTGGTAGGTGTCCCACCACGCCAGTATCAGGGATGCTGAGGTCATCACGCCCAGGGCCGCCATGATCGTGGTCAGGATCGTCACCAGGACGGGGCGCTTCTTGTCCCTTAAGGTGAGGGACGGCCAGGCCAGTATCCCTCCGACGATCATGCAGATTGTCAGTGCTGAGACCTTGTCCGGGATCAGGTCGCCAGTACCAACGAGCCCCCGGCGCAGCACCAGAGTGGTCACTGCGAACACGACGCCGCCGATGAGTCCGCCCCAGCGCAGGGCGCGCAGGGTGAGGACACCGCGCGGTGGGAAGGGTTCGCCCTCGCTGTCGCCGGTGTCGGTCGCGGCCTGGCTGGCCTCAGTGGCATCGTGGTCGGCGCTGTCCTCGGTTTCCCCCGTGTCCGGCTCTTTCGAGGTCTCGTCGCTGAAGGCGGCTGCGCCTGGCTGGTTGCTGGGATCGATGCCGGGCTGATCGGTGCCGTTGTCGTCGGTATCGGGCATGGGAGGCATGAGCCTATTGTGATGACCCATCCGTGACTATATCAGGTGTTTGCGAGGCCATCACTCGGATGGACGGGCCAGGTGGAGCACTCCAGCGGGCTGGACTACTGGTGCTGCGTCGGTCGCTCCCACTGCGGCGACGCTCTGGACAGAGACGCCGGTGACTCTGTCCCCACGTGAGAGGCAGGTGCTCCAGGTGGCTTCACGCGGACTGTCCAACAGCCAGATCGATGCCGAGCTCTACATCACCGAGGTCGCCGTCAAGACCCATCTGCTGCGCGCCTACGCCAAGCTCGGCGTCGACTCGCGCACGGCCGCCGTCACCGAGGCGCTGCGCCGTGGCCTGCTCGAGCTGGACTGAGCCGCGTCGCTGCGTCCCGGGCTCTTCACCTCGGCCGCGACCCCGCGAGTTCGTACCTGCGGGCACGCGTTCGAGGGGCAGAGGGCGTGAACGCGAGACCTGCCCTGCGACTGCGACGGGGCGAGAGCAGGGGCTCTGGTCGGCCGGGTCGGGCTGGTTGGCGAGGTGCTCCCTCATCCGTCGGGGTGTTCCTCCTCCCACTGGGAGATCGTGGAGTTGAGGGTGGCCAGGAACTCCTCCTCGCCGATGGTGTTGAGCTTGAGGAACACCGCCTGACTGCCACCCAGAGTGATCCCGACGATGTGAACGTAGGGCCCGTCCTGGATAGCGGTGACGGACATTCCCACACGGTTGTTCCCCATCATGCTGAAGCGTTCGTAACCTCTGACCGCTATACCTCCGGCGGAGGTCCCCAGGTCCACAGCCGCCTCTGCGGAGGCCGAGCGGGACCGGCCCAGTACTCCGGCCTCAAGGAACGGGACCACCTCACTGAGCTGTCCGACGACGGTCCGAGTGGTCGTTGCCATGGGTACTTTCCTTCCTTGTCCTCGCTGGAACTGTCTCCGTGTCCACCAGGGTATGTGCGTGCGCCCAAGCGTGCGGCTCCGCATCTTGAGTCGACCCGGCTCAAGGCTTACTCACGCCTACCGCGAACAGGGGCATGGCCCAGGCGTCGGCCTGGTTAGCCTTGTCAGCACGTGCTCTCAGCGCCATCTCTCCCCGGCGCTGCGACATCCCTCGCCACCACCGGACGAGCGGTCCCGCACTGAGCGCGTGCCGAGGAGGAATTACTGATGTTTGAACGCTTTACCGACCGCGCCCGTCGCGTCGTCGTGCTCGCGCAGGACGAGGCGCGGGCCCTGAACCACAACTACATCGGCACCGAGCACCTCCTCCTCGGCCTCATCCACGAGGGCGAGGGGGTGGCCGCCAAGGCCCTGGAGTCCATGGACATCTCCCTGGACGCCGTGCGCAGCCAGGTCATTGAGATCATCGGCGAGGGGCAGTCCGCCCCCACCGGTCACATCCCCTTCACGCCTCGCGGCAAGAAGGTCTTCGAGCTCTCCATGCGCGAGGCCCTCCAGCTCGGACACAACTACATCGGCACCGAGCACCTGCTGCTCGGCCTGCTGCGCGAGGGCGAGGGCGTGGCCGCCCAGGTCCTGACCAACCTCGGCGGGGACCTGTCCAGTGTGCGCCAGACCGTCATGCAGATGCTCTCCGGTTACGAGGGCAAGGAGACCGTCAATGCCGGCGGCCCTTCCAAGGAGGGCACGCCCTCGGGCAGCGCCATCCTGGACCAGTTCGGCCGCAACCTCACGGCCGCCGCCCGCGAGGGCAAGTTGGACCCGGTCATCGGCCGCAAGAAGGAGATGGAGAGGGTCATGCAGGTCCTCTCCCGGCGTACCAAGAACAACCCCGTCCTCATCGGGGAGCCGGGCGTGGGCAAGACCGCCGTCGTCGAGGGCCTGAGCCAGGCCATCGTCCACGGCGACGTCCCCGAGACCCTGCGGGACAAGCAGCTCTACTCCCTGGACATGGGCTCGCTCGTGGCCGGATCGCGCTACCGCGGCGACTTCGAGGAGCGCCTCAAGAAGGTCCTCAAGGAGGTGCGCACCCGCGGCGACATCGTCCTGTTCATCGACGAGATCCACACCCTCGTCGGTGCCGGCGCCGCCGAGGGCGCCGTCGACGCCGCCTCCATCCTCAAGCCCATGCTGGCCCGCGGCGAGCTCCAGACCATCGGGGCCACCACCCTGGACGAGTACCGCAAGATCGAGAAGGACGCCGCCCTGGAGCGCCGCTTCCAGCCGGTGACCGTCGACCAGCCCAGCATCGAGGAGACCATCGGGATCCTCACCGGCCTGCGAGACCGCTACGAGGCCTTCCACCGCATCGTCATCACCGACGAGGCCATCGAGGCCGCCGCCAAGCTCGCGGACCGCTACATCAACGACCGCTTCCTGCCGGACAAGGCCATCGACCTGGTTGACGAGGCCGGCGCCCGCCTGCGCATCCGCCGCATGACGGCTCCGCCCGAGCTGCGCGAGATCGACGAGCAGATCGCCCAGGTCAAGCGGGAGAAGGAGTCCGCCATCGACGACCAGGACTTCGAGCGCGCCGCCTCCCTGCGTGACGACGAGCGTCGCCTGGCCGACGAGCGGGCCGCCAAGGAGAAGGCCTGGAAGTCCGGCGACCTCGACCAGGTCGCCGAGGTCGATGAGGCACTCATCGCCGAGGTCCTGGCCATGTCCACCGGCATCCCGGTGGTCAAGCTGACCGAGGCCGAGTCCGCCAAGCTCCTCAATATGGAGGCCGAGCTCCACAAGCGCATCATCGGCCAGAACAAGGCCATCGAGGCCCTGTCGAAGTCGATCCGCCGCACCCGTGCCGGCCTGAAGGACCCCAAGCGCCCCGGCGGCTCCTTCATCTTCGCCGGCCCCACCGGTGTCGGTAAGACCGAGCTGGCCAAGGCCCTGGCGGAGTTCCTGTTCGACGACGAGGACGCCCTCATCCAGCTCGACATGTCCGAGTTCGCCGAGAAGCACACGGTCTCGCGCCTCTTCGGCGCCCCTCCCGGCTACGTCGGCTACGACGAGGGCGGACAGCTCACCGAGAAGGTGCGCCGCCGGCCCTTCTCCGTGGTCCTGTTCGACGAGGTCGAGAAGGCCCACCCGGACATCTTCAACTCCCTGCTGCAGATCCTGGAGGACGGACACCTCTCCGACGCCCAGGGCCGCGTGGTCGACTTCAAGAACACCGTCATCATCATGACCACCAACCTCGGCTCCAAGGACATCGGCAAGTCGGTGGCCACCGGCTTCCAGTCCACCGAGTCCGGTGCCATGGACTACGAGGAGATGAAGTCCCACGTCAACCGTGAGCTCAAGCAGCAGTTCCGGCCCGAGTTCCTCAACCGCGTCGACGACCTCATCGTCTTCCCGCAGCTGACCAAGGAGGAGGTGCGCCAGATCGTCGACCTCATGATCGTGCGCCTCGACAAGCGCCTGGCCGAGCAGCAGATGACCATCGAGCTGACCGAGGCCGCCAAGGATCTCCTGGCCGAGCGCGGCTTCGACCCGGTGCTCGGTGCCCGTCCGCTGCGCCGTGCCATCCAGCGCGACATCGAGGACGCCCTGAGCGAGAAGATCCTCTTCGGGGAGATCGAGCGGGGGCAGAAGGTCATCGTCGACGCCGAGGGTGAGTCCATCCTGGGCGAGTTCATCTTCCGTGGCGAGCCCTGGGAGCAGGGCGAGGCCGAGGTCGCCGCGCTGCGTGAGGCCGAGGATGCTGCGGCCGGCGGTGGGGGAGGGGTCTCCAGCCCTCTGCGCATCTCCTCGACGCCGATCAGTCGCGACGGCGGCGCCTCACCGGCCGCTGAGCCCGGGCGCTGATCCCGGGGCCTTCAGGCCGGGTCCTACTGAGGTCGCTGGGGCGCGAGTGCCGCCCCGGCGGCCTCAAGTCCCCTTATCAGTTCCATACGATGGGCCGCAACCCCGCTGGGGTTGCGGCCCATCGTTGTCGCTGCACGGCGGGCGCCTCGGCCTGCAAGACGCGTTGGTGTGAATCACGGGAGAGGAAGTGGGGCCGCATTGCCTCGGCCTCCATTTTTCCAGGTGGCGACCATTATCTTGGGCGCAAGAGTTTGCGGGGCTTGGTTCGGAATTGTGAATATGCACGGGGTCTGAGGCTGCCGCCGTGGAGAAGCAAGGGAATGAAAATTGAATGAAATCTGGGTGAAGCAAGAGAATGTTCTGGGAGTTTGGCTTGGCTGTCTCATGTCTGTCCTCTGCCGGATACAGTTGAGTGACGATCCGTCGAAAGTCGTCCCTCGGACATGGTCGGTCGGTGTCGTCACCCCGCGCAGCGCGGGGCCGTCTCAACCGTCTTAGCCCCTACTCGTCCTCACTGTCCGTACCTGTCCGCCCTCATTCAGACCGCCGTGGCGCTCCTCGACCGCGGTGCCCGAATGTCCGGCTCGGATCGCCCGTGCGTGCTCACGGATTCTTGGTGCCGCTACTCCCATGACCCAACTCAGATACGAACCGCGACATTTCCACCAGCATCGTTTCCCGCGCCTGCGGACCGCTAACGCTGCTGCGACCCTGGGGGTCGTCGGCGTGGTGACAGCGGTGCTGCCCTGGATCGGCTGGCCGGTGGAGGTCACCATCGGTGTTCTGGTCGTTACTGTCCTCATCGGCCTGGGGCTGGTCACGGCGCCACCCACCCGGGCGCTCAAGCGCGGCGGCATCGCCCCGGGGGCCCGCTGGCACTGGGGCGCGGCGATGCTCCTGGGAATGTCCCCGGCGATCCTGCTGGGTCTGAGCTTCCCCGTTGTCTCCCAGAAGATGGCCGCCAGCACGGTGAGCGGTACGGGTCTGCCGGTCATCGTGCTGAGCGTGTCGGTGGCGGTGCCCTGGCTCAGCCAGATCATCGGCACCCCCGTCTACCGCCTCCTGGGCGACTCCATCGGTCGCGGTCCGCGGGCGGTGCTGGAGCGCTACTGCTCCATCTGGCCGGCGCTGTTCCTGTGGGCGCTGGTCCCCACGGCACTGGAGATCCTCATCGTGGCCGCCGTGACCGGCTGGAACCTGCACGTCCTGGGCGTCCACACCGCCCTGCTCCTCCTGCACGTCGTCTTCGTCCAGTCGCTCATCGTCGCCGACGTCGCCGGACGACGCCGCCTGTGGTCGGTGGGTTGGCTCTGCTACGCCGTCGCACTCGTCGCCGAGCCCACCTGGTGGTACCTGCCTCCGCTGGTGGGAGCCCTCAGTCAGTTCCTGTCCATGGGGCGCTCCCTGGGCAGGATTCTGCGGCCCCGCGGGGTCGCCACCGGCATCCTCGTGCAGGACATGCTCCGCGGTGCGATCCTGGGGGGAGTGCTGTGGTCGGACAAGTTCTTCCTCTTCCTGGGCGCCGGTCGCGACTTCGACGTGGCGCTGGTCTACCTGTGCCTCCAGCCCGCCGTCGTCGCCTACTGCTACTACTTCGCGGTCACAGCGCCGCGGGTCAACACCGAGATCGCCCTGTTCCAGACGGTTCTCAAGCGTGAGGGCATGGCCAGCCTGCGCGATCGTGGGCGCACATTGCGACGGCTGCTGGACGCCAGCCTCATTCGCGCCTGCGTCGTCGGGGTCGCCGGTGTCATCGTCGTCGTGTGCTCCATGGCGCTCATGTCCCCCGAGCAGGTCCCGCTGGTCCTCGAGGTGTGCCTCTCCTCGACCCTGTTCACGGTGCTGACGCTCCTGAGCTACGAGATCGACCATGTCGGCGACTCGACCACCGCCCTGCTCCTGTCCGGCATCCACGTGGCGATCGCCGCGGCCCTGCTGCTGAAGCTGGCCGACGCCGTCGCCTATCTGCCGCTGGCCGGCGTCGACCTGGTGCTGTGCGCGCTGGGGCTGCTGCTCTACCGCAAGCGGTGGGCCGCGCCCGAGTACTCCTTCTTCTGGGGAAAGGCCATGTCCTGGTGAGCTCGTCATCCTCCTTCCGTGCCCGCCTGGAGAGCCTCCCGCTGCGCTACTCGGCTCCTGCCGGCGGCTACGCCCCGATGCCCAGTCCCGACGACGCCCCCGGCATCGGCGACCGGGGCCAGGAGACCGGCCCCAGGATCAAGGTCGGCCCCGATGGTTACGGCGTCGTCGTCACCACGGGTGGGGCCAGTGCCCCGAGCGGTCCCTCGGCACCCAGCGCCGTCACTGCCCGCAGCGCGCACAGTGCCCCGGCTGCGCCCGAGGCCTCCAGAGGGTGGCGAGCCGATCACGACCGGCAACGGGTCGAGCCCTCAGCCGCGACGGCGTCGGCCGGCACTCCGGAACAGGCCGATGCCGCGGCCCCCGCGCCCTCCAGGGCGGCGGCCGCCCACGCCACGCCCTCCTCGAGCGGATCGGCCTCCACTCCTGAGGTGCCCGCGGTGCCGATCTACGGCGTCGTGCAGACCCCGGCCCCAGCCGGCTACGGCCTGGTCCAGCCGCGGCCCAGGACCCCGGAGCCTCCCGCCTCCCCAGGCGATGCCCAGGTCCTGGACTCCCCGATCTTCGGGACCGTGCGTTCCGCCCCCGCGGCTTCAGCGGCCTCCCCCGAGCCTGTCGCCCCTGCAAGGCCCGCTGCCTCCCCAAGGCCTGTGGCATCCCCGGCTCCCGCGGCTTTCCCCAAACCCACCGCCTCCCCGGATACCCCGGCCGCGCCGTCGGCTCCCGATGAGCCCTTCGCGGAGAGGGACGATGGGGCTGCCGAGCCCTCGCCCACCGCTGCCGGCCCCTTCCAGGAGACGGCACCGATCCTGCCGGGGCATACCGCCCCGGTCACCGGCTCCGACGGTCCCGGCGCCTCCGACAACGAAGCGCGAGAGGTTTTCTCGACCCCGTCGGCTCCCCCCGCCATCGCCTGGGAGTCCGTGGCCTCGGCCGCCTCCCACGCCGCCGCCATTCCCCTGTCCCAGCAGACCGGCGAGGACGAGGAGGAGACGGAGGATGCTCCGGCCGGGGCGGCCGAGATCGCGCTATCGCCCGAGGAGTCCGAGCCGGAGCCGGATCCCCAGGCCCTGCCCGACGGCGTCCCTGAGGACGGCGTGTACGTCGACGTCGATGTCGCCATCGTCATGGAGTCCACCTACCCCTATCTCAAGGGCGGGGTCTCCGCGGTGGTCCACGACATCATCACCGGCAACCCGGACCTCACCTTCGGGATCATCCACATCACCTGGGACTCCCACTCGCCGCTCAAGGACCTCTACGGCATGCCGGACAATGTCGCCTGGGTGAAGGTCCTCTACCTGTCCATGGAGGAGCACCAGGAGGACTTCCTGCGCGCCCGCCCGCGCGACCTGCGCATGAACCGCCGCCAGCGCCGCGAGCTGTCCCGGCGCATCCTGGGCGCCCTGCTCGCCCTGGCCCAGGACGGCCGGACCGAGCCGCTGTGGGACATCATCAGCGAGGGCCTGAGTGCCTCACGTCGATACCCGGTCTGGGCGATCCTGGGCACGCGCGAGTTCATGGAGGCCTACCACGACATGATGCCGGACCTGGGGATGTCGATGACCGACATCTTCTGGTGCCTGCGCGACTTCTTCTCCCTGGCCTACGCGGTCCTGGCCGAGCCCGTCCCGCGCGCCCAGGTCTACCACGCCCACACCACCGGCTACGCCATGCTGCTCGGCGTCAACGCCGCCCGTGAGCACGGCACCAAGGTGCTGCTGACCGAGCACAACCTCTACGTGCGCGACACCGTCAACACCCTCCTGGAACGCAGGCTGGACCTCAACGTCAAGCTCACCGACTACCGCACCTTCGACGTCACCGGGCGCGAGCGCATGTGGATGGCCTGGTGGCTGGAGATGGGGCGCCTGTGCTACCCCTACGCCTACGCCTCCACCTACCTCTACCCGCGGGCCATCACCGAGGCCAATGAGCTCGGCGGCGACGCCGGGCGCGCCATCGTCATCCCCAACGGCATTGTCACCAAGGAGTTCGACGCCTCCTACGCCGCGCGCCTGGCCGCCATCGAGGAGATTAAGAAGGAGGGCGCGGACAAGCACCTGTGGAAGCTGGTGTACATCGCCCGCGTCGTACCCATCAAGGGGCTGCTGGACATGATCGACTCGGTGCGCCTCATGGTGGACCGGGGCCTGAACATCCACCTGGACGTGTGCGGGCCGACCGAGCACATGCCCTCCTACTTCGAGCAGTGCCTCACCCGCATCGTCGAGCAGGGCCTGGAGAGCGTCATCACCATCCGCGGCACCGTCAAGGTCCGTGAGCTCCTGCCCGAGTTCGACCTGTTCGTCCTGCCCAGCTACAACGAGGGCCTGCCGGTCGTCTCCCTGGAGACCATGGGCGCCGGCATCCCCACGGTGAGCACCGACGTCGGCGCCGTGCGCTCCGTCGTCGAGGACATGATCGTCACCGACGAGGGGGAGACCTGGGACCCCTGCGGCATCATCATCGAGCCCGGTGACCCCGCCGTCATGGCGGACAAGGTCCAGGAGGTCATCAGCGACGTCGATCTCTACGAGCGCCTGAGCCTCAACGCCCGCGGCCGCGTGGAGGCGGCCTACGACCTGGTCAAGGTCAACGCCTCCTACAACAAGATCTACCGTCAGGGCGGTGCCGGCGAGCAGACCGGTACCCGCGCCGACCGAGGAGGAGCATGAGGAGCAGCACCGGCGGCGTCGGCGCCTGGATCCGTTACGGAAACCCGCTCGAGCCCGGGGAGCTGGACTTCGCGATCGCCCACTACCGGGCCGCGATCCTCCAGCCCTGGGAGACCGAGGCAGCAGCCCGCCTCAAGGAGGCGCGACCGGACATGACGGTCCTGGCCTACCGGTGCCTGTCCTCCACGCGAGACTTCGAGCCGGACTCCATGCGCGCCTCCGGGCTGTCCTACCGCGAGGCCCGACGCCGCGGCTGGCTCGCCAGGCGTGACAACGGCGACCTGGTCGAGTGGAACACCTACCCCGGCCACTTCCAGGCCCGCGTGTGGGACCCCGACTACCGCGCCCGCTGGGTGGAGGAGGTCTGCCAGGCCACCGCTGAGACCGCCTTCGACGGCGTCATGGCGGACAACGACGTCTTCGACGACTACTACGGCCTGGACCTCCCCCTGGACGGAATCGCCGACACCGCCGCCCTGCGCGCCGAGCTGAACATCTTCGTGGACCAGGCCGGTGCCGGCCTCAACGGCGTCGGCAAGATCCTCATCCCCAACGTGGCCGAGGCCCGCCGGGAACCCGGCCGCTGGGAGCGCCACTCGGCCTGGGGTGGTGGCTTCGACGAGTGCTGGCTGGGCTGGGGGGACCATCACCTCTTCGATGAGGCCACGGCCCTGGCCCAGATTCACGAGCTGCGAGGGCCGGGCCTGTCCATCGTGCGCACGCCCGACGGCGGGGGCGGCGGCTCCATGTCCGGTGCCCGCACGTCCCCCGGCCTCTACGGGCTGGCGGCCTTCTGGGTCTTCGGGGGAGGGGAGGGCGCCTACACGGCCACCGGTCACGACGACTACTCGCGCACTCCCTGGTTCCCCGCCCTCGACGCCGACCTGGGGCGCCCGCTGGGACGGCCCCGGAGGACCTCGGGCGCCTGGGTGCGCGAGTTCGAGGGCGGAGTGGCCGCCGTCGCGCTCGGCGAGGAGGGAGGCGGCACCGTGCGTCTCCCGGCGGGCCTCAGGTCACCGGGGCCCACCGGGGACCCGGACGGTGAGGCGCTGGCTCTGGAGGTGCGCCTCAGCGCGCATCGTGGGATGATTGCCCTGCGTGCCTGAGTCATGACCCGGTCCGGCTCGTGCGAGATCCGATAATGGGACTAAAGACCTGTCAAACGTTAGTCATGTTGGGTGGATCATTGACCTGCTTGACTTCCTGAGATCCCCGCCGTCCCGTACGGCGTTCTCTCGGGCAGGAAGTGCGGCGTCCGTCTCGGGCGGCGTCGACAGAGTTCCACAGGGCCCAGGACAAGGATGACCTATGGCACAGACTTCCCAGAATAGCGCGGCGGACATCGCGCACAAGCCCATGATGAGCACTGCTCAGATCCTGCTGATGAACGTCGGATTCTTCGGCATCCAGTACTCCTTCGGCATGCAGCAGAACGCCATGTCGCCCATCTACCAGTTCCTCGGGGCTTCCGCTGATGAGATCCCCATCCTCAATCTGGCCGGACCCGTCACCGGCCTGCTCGTCCAACCGCTCATCGGGGCGCTCTCGGACCGGACCTGGAGCGAGAAGTGGGGACGCCGTAAGCCCTTCTTCCTGATCGGGGCCGTCGGCTGCTCCGTGTTCCTGTTCCTCATGCCCTTCGTCACCGCCGTGTGGATGGCGGTTCTGTGCCTGTGGCTGCTGGACGCCTCGAACAACACGGCCATGGAGCCCTACCGGGCCTTCATCGGCGACCGCCTGCCCTCCAAGCAGCTCGCCAAGGGCTTCCTCGCCCAGTCCCTGTTCATCGGCGCCGGCTCGGCCCTGGCCGCCGGGACCCTCGTCGTTCTGGAGAAGACCCTGGCGGGCGCCACCGCCGCCGGCATCCCCTACTGGGTCTTCGGCGCCTTCATGGTGGGCTCGGTGTGCTCCATCGGCTCGGTGCTCATCTCGGTGCTCTCCACCAAGGAGCTGCCGCCCACGCCGGAGGGCTTGGTCGAGCTCGAGCGCAAGAAGCGGGAGGAGGGCCCCTTCGGCTTCGTCAAGGACATCGGCGTCGCCATCGTCGAGATGCCCCGCGGCCTGAAGAAGATGGCCCTGGTCTACCTCTTCCAGTGGTACGCCATGAACGTCTTCTGGCAGTACCTGGGCCTCATGTGCGCCGTCACCTACTTCGGCGTGAACCTGTCCGACCCGGGGTACGCCAAGACCGAGGCCTTCAACAACGCCTCCGGCTTCGCCACCGGGCTCATGGTCGCCTACTACGTCTCCTGCACGGTCGTCGCCCTCTTCCTGGCGCGACTGTCCAACCGCATCGGCCCCAAGCACGTCCACACCGCGGCGCTGTGCCTCGCCGCCGTCTGCCTGGTCCTGCTCACCCGCATCGGCAGCCCCGGCCACACCGCGGTCCTCTACCTGCCCATGATCGGCATTGGTGTGGCCTGGGCTTCTATTACGGGCGTACCCTACATCATGGCCATTGAGATGATCCGCAAGGAGCGCCGAGGCGTCTACATGGGCGTTATCAATATGATGATCGTCATCCCCCAGTTCATCCAGACCCTCACCTTCGGTCCCATTTACAAGCACCTGCTCGGCGATCACCCGGTCAACGCCATGCTCTTCGTCGCAGTCTTCCTCGTCATCGCCGGTCTGCTCATCGAGTGGATCGACACCGTCAAGGACGCGGACCCGCGGGTGCGCGCCGCCGCCGTGTCCGCCACTGAGACTGCCGTGGCCTGACCGGGTGCCCCACGAAAGGATGTCATCCGTGACCTATACCACCATTGTCGCCGGAGTCGGCGATGTCGAGGCGAACACCCACGTCATCGATCGCGCCTGCGAGATGGCTCGCCTGTGCGACGCCGCTCTTCTCCTCGTCGCCGGCTTCGACCCCGTCTCGGCGCGGGACAAGGCTCGCATCAACGAGTTTGCCCCCGTCGCCGATGTGCGGGTCGGGCTCACCGAGGACCAGGCCTACGCCGTCGTCGAGAAGGCGCGTGATACCGCCGTTGAGCGCGGCGTCGCCCTCGCCCAGGGCGTCGTCGTCGAGGGCACGGCGGTCGATGCCGTCACCCTCGTCACCTTGGAGACCGAGGCGGACCTCGTCATCGTCGGATCCAAAGGCGTCGATTCGCTGTTCGGCCGCATCTTCGGAGCCGTCTCCGTCCAGGTGCTCCGCAAGTCGAAGTGCGACGTCCTCGTCGTCGTTCCCTAGTCGCCGGATAGACGTCGGACGCACGCGTCGGATCCTGCGCGATCGGACCGGCGGCGGATGCCCGCCACGCGGAAGTGTGGCGGGCATCCGCCGCTATGTTTTGAGGTTCTTCGTGTGTGAGGGCGTGGTCGGGGTGAGCGGGTGCCGGTGGTTCGGCGTCTCGGGGTCCTGCGCGGGCCGGGCCTGTCCATCGTGCGCACCCCCGACGGCGGGGGAGGCGGCTCCATGGCCGGCGCCCGCCGCTCCCCGGGCCTCTACGGACTGGCGGCCTTCTGGGTCTTCGGGGCGGGGGAGGGCGCCTACGCTGCCACCGGTCACGACGACTACTCCCGCACTGCCTGGTTCTCCGCCCTCGACGCCGACCTGGGGCGCCCGCTGGGACGGCCCCGGAGGACCTCAGGAGCCTGGGTGCGCGAGTTCGAGGGCGGCCTGGCTGCCGTCGTGCTCAGCGGGGAGGAGAAGGCGACGCTGGAGCTGCCCGCCGGCCTGGTCCTGCCCGGCCCCACCGGGGCGCCCGACGGCGAGCCCCTGTCCACCCGCATCACCCTGCCGGGACACACCGGCCTGTTGGCGCTGCGCCCTTAAGCCCTCGGGCCGGCCGGCGCAGCCCTGTTCGCGGCTGGATGAGTCACCTGCAACATGGGACCGAAGTCACATAGAGTGCTTCGCGTGCGCCTGCGCGTGCACGGAGTCCCTAGTTCCACAAGAACCGAAAGAGGCAAGGATGCCCAAGTACGTGTACCGCTTCAGCGAGGGTGACAAGGACCAGAAGGATCTCCTGGGTGGCAAGGGAGCGAACCTGGCGGAGATGACCCGGCTGGCTCTCCCCGTTCCCCCCGGCTTCACCATCACCACCGACGCCTGTCGCGCCTACCTGGCCAGCGGCGAGGTCCCTGAGGAGCTCTCGGTCCAGGTCACTACCGCTCTGCGTGGAGTCGAGGAGGAGCTGGGGCGCGAGCTCGGCGCCGCCGAGGACCCCCTGCTCGTCTCGGTGCGAAGCGGCGCCAAGTTCTCCATGCCCGGCATGATGGAGACCGTCCTCAACATCGGCCTCAACGACGTCTCCGTCAAGGGCCTGGCCGCCGCCAGCTCCGACGAGCGCTTCGCCTGGGACTCCTACCGCCGCCTCATCCAAATGTTCGGCAAGACCGTCCTGGACATCGACGGCGACCACTTCTCCGACGCCCTGGACGCCAAGAAGGACGCGCGGGGGGTCTCCATGGACTATGAGCTCCCCGTGGACGCCCTCCAGGAGCTGGTGGAGGAGTACAAGGCCATCGTCAAGGAGCACGCCGGCATCGACTTCCCGCAGGACCCCCGCTCCCAGCTGGACATGGCCACCGAGGCCGTCTTCCGCTCCTGGAACACCGAGCGCGCCCACATCTACCGCCGCCGCGAGAAGATCCCGCACGACTTGGGCACCGCGGTCAACGTGTGCACCATGGTGTTCGGCAACATGGGGGAGACCTCCGGCACCGGCGTGTGCTTCACCCGCGACCCCTCCACCGGGCGCACTGGCGTCTACGGCGACTACCTCGTCAACGCCCAGGGCGAGGACGTCGTCGCCGGTATCCGCAACACCCTGTCCCTGGCCGACCTCGAGCGCCTGGACAAGGCCTCCTACGACGAGCTGCGCTCCATCATGCGCCGCCTGGAGACCCACTACCGCGACCTGTGCGACATCGAGTTCACCATCGAGCGCGGCAAGCTGTGGATGCTCCAGACCCGCGTGGGCAAGCGCACCGCCGCGGCCGCCTTCCGTGTGGCCACCCAGCTCGTCGACGAAAAGCTCATCACCATGGACGAGGCCCTCACGCGCGTCTCCGGCGAGCAGCTCACCCAGCTGATGTTCCCCCAGTTCGACGACGACTCCAGCCGCGACCTGCTCACCCGCGCCATGGCCGCCTCCCCGGGCGCCGCCGTGGGCTACATCGCCTTCGACAACGACGAGGCCGTCTCCCGTGCCGAGAAGGGCGACTCCGTCATCCTCGTGCGCCGCGAGACCAACCCCGACGACCTGCCCGGCATGGTCGCGGCCGCCGGCGTGCTCACGGCCCGCGGCGGCAAGACCAGCCACGCCGCCGTCGTCGCCCGCGGCATGGGCAAGACCTGCGTGTGCGGCGCCGAGGCCCTCGAGGTCGACTCCGCCGCCAAGACCCTGCGCATCGCGGGGCGCGATGAGGTCCTCACCAGTGAGGACATCATCGCCATCGACGGCACCACCGGCGAGGTCTTCCTCGGCGAGGTCGGCGTCGTCGACTCCCCGGTCATGACCTACCTGCGCCGAGGCCTGGACGAGGCGCTCAAGGCGGCCGGTGACGACGACACCCGCGAGCTCGTCACCGCCGTGGACCGCCTCATGGGCCACGCCGATGAGGTTCGCCGCCTGGAGGTGCGCGCCAACGCCGACACCCCCGACGACGCCCGCCACGCCATCCACCGCGGCGCCCAGGGCGTGGGCCTGTGCCGCACCGAGCACATGTTCCTGGGCGAGCGCAAGCAGTTCGTCCAGAACCTCATCCTGGCCTCCTCCGAGGTCGAGCGCGAGGCCGCCCTGGCCGCCCTCCTGCCGCTGCAGAAGGGCGACTTCATCCAGATGTTCGAGACGATGAACGGCAAGCCCATGACGGTGCGCCTCATCGACCCGCCGCTGCACGAGTTCCTGCCGGACCTGACCGAGCTGAGCGTCAAGGTGGCCGTGGACCGCGAGCGTGGCGAGCTGGACCCGGCCGACGAGGAGCTCCTGGCCGTGGTGCGCAAGAGCCACGAGGCCAACCCGATGCTCGGCCTGCGCGGGGTCCGCCTGCTGCTGACCATGCCGGGCCTCATCGAGCTCCAGGTGCGCGCCATCGCCGAGGCCGCCGTCGAGCGCCTCAAGGCCGGCGGCGACCCGCACCCCGAGATCATGATCCCGCTCATCGGATCGGTGCGTGAGCTCCAGCTGGCGCGCGAGCGCGTGGAGCACGTGCTGCAGGAGGTCTCCCAGGCCTCCGGCTACGCCCTCGACTTCCCGGTGGGCTGCATGATCGAGCTGCCGCGCGCTGCCGTCACCTCCGCCCACGTCGCCGAGGAGGCCGACTTCTTCTCCTTCGGCACCAACGACCTGACCCAGACCACCTGGGGCTTCTCACGCGACGACGTCGAGGGCTCCTTCGTGGGCCACTACACCGACGACGGCATCTTCGGGGTCTCCCCCTTCGAGACCATCGACACCGACGGCGTGGGCGGCATGGTGCGCCTGGGGGTCGAGGGCGGCCGCTCCACCAAGCCGACGATGAAGATGGGCGTGTGCGGCGAGCACGGCGGGGACCCCGAGTCCATCGGCTTCTTCCACCGGGTGGGCCTGAACTACGTCTCCTGCTCGCCCTTCCGGGTGCCGGTGGCCCGCCTGGAGGCCGGGCGCGCAGCCGTCGAGGACAAGGCCGACTAGACCCGAGCAGGCCCGGGACGCGCTGAGAGGCCGCACCACCCTGGAGCCGGTCGACTCAACCCCCTGAGGGATGAGCCGGCCGGCTCCGGCGTCTGTACTGCGCGGCCCGCGCCGTGGTCCTGGTCGTGGGCTCCGGCCTCAGTCCCGGTTCATGAGCACCTGGGCGAAGCGCGCCGTCTGGGAGGGCTTGAGGTCGGGCAGGTAGGCCCGGGCGATGGCGATCCCCACCGTGGGCAGATCCACCAGGTCGGGAACCGCCAGGTACATGGGCACCGCCCGCGGCTTGAACTTGCGCTTGTAGGCGTGCAGGGAGCCGAAGCCGTAGGCCGGCTCCAGCACGGAGGCCAGCAGGTTCAGGAGCCGGTCGAAGGGCGAGGAGGCGCCGCCGTCGGCCGGGGCGGAGCGGGTCAGCGGCGCCCCGGACAGGGAGAGGATCTCCAGGCCCTCGGCCTGGGCGTCCTGGGCGGCGCGCCCGATGAGGTACTCCATGACGGGGCGGAAACCGCCTTCGCGGCGTCGCATGAAGTCCAGGGTCAGGCCGATGACGCGTCCGTCTCGATAGACCGGCAGCCAGGAGGTGACGCCGTGGACGGTGCCGTCGGCGTCGACGGCCAGCAGCAGGCGCGTCTCGGCGTCGTCGAGCTCGGCCAGGCCGCCCAGGGTGAAGCCCATCTCCGGCAGCGGCTTATCACTGGCCCAGGCCTGGGAGATGGCCCGGATCTGGTCCCGCCGGCCGGCCGGGCAGTCGCGGAAGGTGGTCCACACCGCCTCAATGCCCTCCTTGTTGGCGTGGTTGAGGGCGGTGCGCACGTCCTGGTACGCCTTGCCGCGGAAGGCCAGGTCCGGCAGGTCCAGGACGGCCTCCTCGGCCACCTGCAGGATCGTCCAGCCCATGGCGCGGGCGGCCTCCATCGCCGGGGCGTGCACCGAGTACAGGGCCGGGATGAGTCCGGCGTCGGTGGCGAAGTCGGCGAAGTCCCGCACCGCCTGGTCCACATCGGTGTCGTCTGCGGCGGGGTCCCCGACCGTCAGGGCGACGTCGCGGCTGGGCCGGTAGGAGAAGCCGGCCGTACCCGCCTCGTTGACCCAGGCCTCGTTGCCCTCCCAGGTGAGCATCCACCCCAGGGTCCCGGCGCCGCGGCTGCGCACAAGGTTAACGAGCTCCTCCCGGTCGGAGACCTGGGTGCGGGCGGGAGCGGACTGGGCCAGCCACACCCACAGGATCGTCAGGAGCCACACCAGGACCGGTACCCAGGCGGTGAGCAGGTAGGCCACGGGGGTCAGGGGCTCGACGATCAGACCCACGATGCCGCCGGTACTCACGGGCAGCAGGTAGGACACGTAGGTCTCCAGCAGGGCGGGCCAGGTCGCGTAGGGGGAGAAGTTCTGAGACATGAGCAGGCCCCCGACGACGGTCAGGGCCGCCCCGCCCAGGAGGGTCAGGGCCCAGGCGATGACGGCGCGGCGAATGACGCCGGGGCGCGACCCCAGGGTGAATCGGCTTCTTGTCCACACGACGAGGCTGATGACCACGATGTTGAGCAGCAGCGGAACCAGCAGGTGCCCCGAGCGCAGCCAGCTGTCCAGGAGCCGGGCCGTGGTGGGACCGGACTCGGGCGACTGCTCGCCGATCTTCTCCACCAGGGCGAACAGGGCCGCGCACATCCCCAGGAATATCTGCAGGGCGATGGTGCCCTGGGCCGCTGAGCGGCGCCCACGGCGCAGACCGTCGGCCAGGACCAGCTGCAGGAGTGCCGGCATGCACATCAGGAGCTGCTCGACGGGGTAGATGACGGCGTCCTTGGGCAGGATGGCTGGGGTGAGCCCGTAGCGGGCATCGGCCAGGGGGCCGGCGGCGTTGCTCACCACCGCCAGGGCGCAGCTCACGGCCCAGCAGGCCACCAGGAAGGCCACGAGCTCGCGCTCCACGCGCCGGGGCAGCTCCTGGGAGGGAGCCGTCTGCTGCCCGCGTTCCAGGATGATGCCCATGATGAGGCCGATGACGCCGGCTCCGAGTCGGGCCAGGGCGCCCACGGTTCCGGTCACCGCGGCCGAGACGACGAGGACGGCGAACATCGCCAGACGCGTGCGACGCCGCCAGGACGGGCGCATGACGCTGGTGGAGGCCGCCACCAGGCCGGCGGTGGGCAGGCTGATGCCCTGGATCGGGGCGTGGATGAGGTAGGGCGACCAGGCGTCCCACACGCGACCGATGAGGGGGTAGAGCGCCTGAGCCAGGACGATCCCCCCGGCGGAGGACACGGCGGCGGTGGCCAGCCACCGTCGTGTGCCCAGGAGCCGCTCCAGCAGCACGCCGATGGACAGCAGCATGAGGCTGCCGCTCAGCGGCAACAGGTGACCGGGGACCGCCCAGGCGGTCAACAGGGTCCACACCCGCTGGGGCCGGTGGATGTAGGCGGACAGGGCGATCTGCCCCTGGGGCCCCCAGGGCAGGAGGACGATCCCGATGATGAGGGTCAGTGCGGCGCAGGTGGTCGCTGCCGGCGCTGGGGCCAGCCAGGCGCGTACGGCCCGCCAGCCTCGGTGTGCGTAGGTGTGCAGACGCGAGGGCTGCGGCGCGGGGGCCGCCGGCGAGGATGACGGTGATGGGGCGGAGGAGGACGCCGGGCAGGGCGCGATCTCGGGTGCGTCCGGGGGAGTCGTGGTGGACGAGACCGACGGCATGAACGCTCCTCAGACGGTAGGTGATGGGAGGTTGGTGATGCGATAGAGGATGGCAGGGCTCCCCGCCGGGAGCCGACCAGCCGACATTCTTGTCCACTTCTCGGGCATCCTCATCCACCTCGAGGTGGATGCAACCATGAGACCGGTCTCTCCAAGGATCGGGGATAACCCTCGGAGATAACCTTGATCTGGCCGTGCTCCCGCGGTTTTCTCACTGTGTGCGGGCCGATGTGATGGGGCGACGGCCCACTCATTGTTGCTGTCATGAGATAGTCTGCCGTGTGCTGGCGGTCGTGACAGGATGGCTGGGCACTGTGTTCGTGGGTGACTCGACTGTGAGCCGGCCATGCGCGTGTCCACCTGTGCTGGGGGCCATCGCGGAGCAGGACGACGAGGAAAGGCGGCCCCATCCATGGCCATGTACGAGCTCGACGGCAACCACCTCCTGCCCGTGCGCCTGGGTCGCTCCGCTGACGCCATCACCCTGTCCCACAGTCTGGTCGCCATCCAGCGGCAGATCGTCGATGTCCTGCGCCGTCCGCTCTTCCCCCTGTCATGGGAGGAGGTCGACGCCGGAGCGAGCCTGACCGCCCTGGACGCCACTGGGCAGGTCGTCGTCGTCGAGGTCCTGGAGAGCGTCGACTCCACGGGGCTGCTGGCCGCCATGTCGCGGCTGACCCAGGCCGCTACCGCGGGCCGCCGTGAGATCGCCAGCAGGTACGCGGGCGGGCTGGGGGCCTTCAGCCAGGACTGGAACGAGTTCCGCGAGGCGATGCCCGCTCAGGTCGAGGCCGGCCCGCGTCTGACCATCCTGAGTGCCGCCCTGGAGCCCGACGTCGTCGGAGGGCTGGGAGTGCTGTCCTCCTCCGGGTTGGAGATCCACGAGGTGGACGTGCGCATCGTGGACGAGTCCCGCATCGTCGTGGTGGTGGAGAAGATCTCCGGGATGGACGTGGCTGCCGGGGGGCCGCTGCTCGTGGCCCGTGCGCCCCGCCCGGCCCTGGCCGGCTCCGCCGGTCCGGCCAGTACCGCCTCCGCCGGCTCGCGTGCCATCGATGTCACTGAGCAGGTCGAGTACATGAGCCCGGTCACCGGCCCCATCGAGATCGTCATGCCCTCAGAGCCGGCGCACGCCCCCGACGCGGAGGGTACCGAAGACAGCAGCGCCGCTATTCCGGCAGGAGCCTTCGCCGCGACGGGGGCCGCCGATGCGCTCTCCGAGCTGTTCGAGCCGGTGGCCGTGACCGCCGAGCAGCCCCAGGTGCACGAGCCGCCCGCCCAGGGCGGGGACGAGCCCCGGCCCGAGAACCCCGGCGAGGCGGGCGATACCCAGTCTGCCGGGAAGGCGGCGTCCGAACCGGACGACGGCGCCGCCGACGGCCCCGCCGACGATTCCCACGCCCCTGTCGCCCCCGCTCAGAGCCCGGCCAAGGACACCACCGACGACACCGCGCCCGATGCTGCCCACGGCGCTGAGGGCGACCACAAGGCCACGGAGAGCCGGCCTGATCCGGGCCCGGAGAGCTTCGCCGGCGCCTCTCAGGCTCCGGCTGCATCCGATCCCACGGACGGCCCCGGTGACTCCAACCACGACGGTGGCGCCCCCAACGCTGCCGGAAGCGCCGGTCACGTCGGTCAGGATCTGGCCGACATCCTCAGCGGCGACACCGTGACCGTTCCCGCCGTCGTCGACCTGGGTGACGAGCCCGCCGGCGCCGGTCGCGGAGGCCAACCCGACTTCGCCGATGACGGCAGCGTCGAGGAGCGGGCAGTCGCCGCCCTGGCCGGAGGCGTCGACATCCTCGGCGGGAGCAGCCTGTCCGGGGGGAGCGGCTCAGCGGCGTCGGCCGGCTCGGCGCCTTCCGCCGCTCCGCTCGGCGCCACTTCCGACGAGACGCTCGATGCCGCAGGAGTCCCGCAGACCGGTCATGCCCTGAACGACGTCGATCCGCGCACCCGCATGGGACGGCGCTCGCGGGCGGCGCACGCTCAGCCGGACGCCTCCTCTGCCGCGCCCGGCTCGCAGGCCGACGCCTCGCCCGGCTCCCACAACGGCGGGCCCACGGTGCGGGCCGCGGAGGCCTGGTCCACCGTGGCCCCCAACGATGCCCGCCCGGAGGCGCCCACCGGCGCGGTACCGCTCGTGTCCTGGGAGCCGCTGCGTGGGTCGGCCGACGCCCTCGACCCTGTGGCCGAGGCGCTGGGCGGTGACCCCTCGAAGTCCCTCCTGGTCCAGGAGACCGCGGAGCTGGCGGCCGTGGCGGCCTCACTCGGCAAACCGACCCAGCTCGTCTGGCAGCGGCTGCGCCGAGGCATCTACCACGAGGCGACCCTGTCGGTGGAGGGCGTCATCACCCTGTCCGACGGGCGTTCCTTCACCGACCCGACGTCGGCCGCCAATGCCGCCCAGGCCGTTACCGACGCCGACGGCTGGCGCGTGTGGCGCGTAGGGGTGCACGGCGCCCACCTGGGGGACCTCCGCGATGACTTGGCCGACCGCGGCTTCTGAAATCCCCTGGCCCCGAACCTGACTGTCCGGTCGGCTCGTCCGTGCGGTCGAGGCCCTTACGTCGTAGGTCGTAAACCACCTGACATCCTGCGCCCGTAGAGGAGAGCCGCCCGATGCCGCGAGGCTGGAGGTGGCTCGCGGCTTTCCCGATCACGCGGGCCGGGGAGATGATCATGAACGCGACGCTCCATACGACGAGCAACGTGACGCGCAGGGCCATGGCGCTGGTCGTGGTGGCCCTGTTGGCCTCACTGTCCCTACTGACCGCTTGTGGGTCGACGTCGTCGTCGAGTAGCTTGCCGCCGCGTGAGCCGCCTGCGGGGAAGCATCAGCTCACGACCGAGGACGTCAACGCCTGGTTGGATGGGAAGCTGCCCGATGCCTTGAAGAACGGGGATATCCCGGGTGCTGTGGTGTCGGTGGTCAAGGACGGTCAGGTGGTGACCACTCGTGGTTACGGCTGGGCCGACATCGGTGCCTCCGGTGGGCAGCCGGTGGCCGTGGACCCGGAGAAGTCCCTGTTCCGGGTGGCCTCGATCTCCAAGATCCCGACCTCCATCGCGGCGATGCAGCTGGTGGAGCAGGGCAAGGTGGACCTTGACGCCGATATCAGCGCCTACCTGGACTTCGAGATCGAGCGGCGCTTCGATGAGCCCCTGACCCTGCGTCACCTGCTGACCCACTCAGCGGGCTTCGATGAACACGGCAGCCTCACCCCGACGACGGATCTGGAGGCCTACGTCAAGAACGATCCGCCGACTCAGGTCTTTGCTCCGGGCACCACCCCGGGTTACTCCAACTACGGGATGGCGCTGGCCGGTTACATTGTGCAGCGGGTGAGTGGTCAGCCTTTTGAGACCTACGTGCGTGAGCATGTCCTGGAGCCGGCGGGGATGACCTCCTCCACCTACGAGCAGCCCCTGCCCAAGGATATGGCCGGTTCCCTGGGGCCGGGCTACACCTCCACCGGTGAGGAGGTCCCCTTCGAGGTCATGGGCGACTTCCCGGCCGGCTCGCTGACCGTCTCGGCCCCGGACTTCGCGGCCTTCATGAACGCTCAGCTGAGTCGTTCGCCCAAGCTGTTGCGTGAGGAGACCTGGGAGCAGATGTGGTCTCCTGGGCTGGGGGAGGAGCGGCTCGGCAACCGGGCCAAGGCTGGGGAGATGGGCCTGGGCTACTTCGAGCTCACCCGTCACGGCCGGCGCATCGTTGAGCACAGCGGCGACCATACGCGGGGCTGGCACTCCAAGTTCGAGCTCTACCCCGAGGAGAAGACCGGCATCTTCATCTCCTACAACGGTGACGGCAACGAGTCCGCACGCAGCCTGCGAGAGGACCTGGCCCAGGGCTTCGCCGACCGCTACTTCCCCGGCGAGACAGTCAAGGCCTCCGGAAGCAAGGACTCCGCCGAACGTGCCCGCCAGGTCGCCGGCTCCTACATATCCAGCCTAGGTCCCTGGAATACCTTTTTGGCAGCTTGGTCACCCTTTTTCGGCAAGGCAACGATCGAGCACACGGGTGGAGGGAAGCTCATGCTCGATGAGGCCCAGTATGTTGAGGTCGAGCCGTGGGTCTGGCGACAGGTCGACGGTGCCGGCGCCATTGCCGCCCAGGTCAAGGACGGCAAGGTTGCCAGCCTGAGCCACGGGCCGGCGTTGACCCTGATCCCCGTGACACCGGTCCAGCAGGCGCTCGTTCCCGTGTTCGGTGTCTGCTTGGTTCTGCTGCTGGTGGCCACGGTGGCCTGGCCGGTCGGTGCCCTGCGACGACGGCGGGCCCTCAGAGGGGGCCAGGAGGTCGGTGCCCCGGTGCCGTGGTTGACCCGTGTGGCTCGGGGCGGCGGGGCCCTGGCGCTGGCCGCCCAACTCACCTGGACCCTGCTGCTCGTTGTTTTCGTGGCCAATTCATCGACTATTACCGACGGTTCCTTCACCTGGCTGATCCCGGTGGCACGATGTGCCCAGGTCCTTCAGGTCCTGGGGGTGGTGGCCGTCATTCCGGCGGCGGCTGACCTGGTCATCGCCCTGAGGCGTCGGGCGGGGTGGCGGCGAGTCACCATGTCGGCCGTTCTCCTGACGGCACTGGTGGCGCTGGCCTGGTGGGCCTGGGCCGGCAACGCCCTGGTACCCAGCCTCGGGATGTGACCGGGGGACGTTGAGGTCGGTGTCCGTCGATGACAATGCAGCCATGAGCCTGTCCGTTCCCACCAGCCCGGTCTCGATCCGGCGCAACGATGTGCTGTTGGCCCTCGCTTCCGCAGTGGTTCAGCCGACGGTGGCGTTTCTTGCGAGCACCTCGGTGCCGGCCGGCCCCCGGCCGTGGTTCGCCGCGACGGCGATTCCGCTCGCGGCCGAGGGTCTGGCCCTCGTGCTGTGGCGCAGTCGCCCCCTGCTGTGCCAGGCGCTGGTCTGGTCGGCGGAGGTGGCGACGGTGTTGCTGCTTCCCGCAGGCTACGTCGCCGGCGGCTACGGCCAGCTCGTCGTGTCCTTCGGCATGGGGATGCGGTTTCCTCTGCGTCGAACGGCGGCTGTCCTGACCGCACTGTCACTGGCCTACTCGGCGGTCGACATCTGGCGACGATCCCCCGAGCCGTGGCAGCTGCACATGGTCAATGCACTGGTGACGCTGGCGATCTACCTGGTGCCGATGTTGGGCGGGGCCGCGCTGGCCAGCAGCCGCAGGTACGAGCACTTCCGCCAGGAGCTCCAGCTGCGTGAACACGAGAGGCAGTTGGAGACGGCCCTCATTCAGGAGCGTCGTCGCCTGGCCGGTGAGCTGCACGACGTCGCCGCCCACCACCTGGCCGGGATCGTCGTGCAGGCGGCCGCGCTCGAGCGACTGATCGACCGCGACCCTCAGATGGCCAGGGAGGCGGCTCAGCAGCTGCGCCGGCAGGCCAAGGAGACCCTCTCCGGGCTCCGCTCCGTGGTGGGGCTGCTGCGCAGTGACGCCGAGACCGGAGACCCCTCACCCGGGCTACGCGACCTGCCCGAGCTGGTCGCCTCCACCCGGGCGCTCGGCGTCGACATCGAGCTGCTCGACGGCGGACTGCTGGACGGTGAGCCCGGTGAGACGGCCTCCGTCAGAGCTTCTGGCAGCGCGCCCACTGACGCGCCGACTGGTATGCCGATCCTGTCGCCGCCGGCCGACACCGCCGTCTTCCGGGTGGCGCAGCAGTCGATCAGCAATGCCCTGCAGCACGCTCCCGGAGCCCCGATCACGGTGGAGGTGAAGCGCCTTGAGGACTCCCTCGAGCTGAGCGTTCTCAACGGCCCGGCCCGCCGGCCCTCGACCGACCCCGGTGGCGGCGGCACCGGCCTGGCGGTCATGCGGGAGAGGACCGACGCCGTCGGCGGCTCTCTCCACGCCGGCCCGGTGGAGGGCGGCGGCTGGCGGGTACGGTTGGTCCTGCCGCTAGCACAGGAGGAGGACGCGTGATCAGGGTGGTTCTGGTGGATGACCAGGCGGTGATCCGCGCCGGCTTCCGCATCCTGCTGGAGGAGAACGAGGACATCACGGTGGTGGGAGAGGCCTCCGGCGGCAGGGAGGCGGTGCGCGTGGTGCGCGCGACCCGTCCCGACGTCGTGTGCATGGATCTGAGGATGTCCGAGGGGGACGGCCTGACGGCCACGCGGCAGATCGTCTCCGAGCGGGAGGGCGGCACCCCGTCGGTCCTGGTCGTCACCACCTTCGACATGGACGCCGACGTCTTCGGCGCACTGGAGGCCGGAGCGGACGGCTTCATCCTCAAGGACTGCGAACCCGAGGAACTGATCGACGCCGTGCGCCGCCTGGCCTCCGGCTACGGCCTGGTGGATCAGAGTGTCACCCGGCGGGTGATCGCCGAGTTCGCCCGCCGCCAGGGGCGGGTCGAGAACCAGGAGGCGCTCGGTGTGCTCACCGAGCGGGAGCGCGAGGTCGTCCAGCTCCTGGCCGGCGGCATGTCGAACGCGGAGATCGCCGCCGAGCTCGTCGTCGAGACCAGCACGGTCAAGTCGCACCTGACGCGGATCCTGCCCAAGATCGGTGCCCGCGACCGGGTCCAGGCCGTCGTGTGGGCCTACCGCAACGGGTTGGCCTGAGCCGCTTGTCGGGCAGGGCTCAGCGCAGCACGTAGGCGGACATCCAGCGGCGCAGGGCCGAGAAGACCTGCTCTCGCACGGGAGGCTCGGACAGGGTGAGGTCGTGGACGCCGCCGGGGAAGCGGGCGATGGTCACCAGCTTGCCGAGCATGACGGCGCGACGGGCGGTGGCGTCGGCGTCGATGATCGTGTCCGCGCTACGCGACTCCGGCGTCCACGTCACTCCGAGCCGGGTGGTGGCGGCGCCCATGGACAGCACCGGACAGCGGATGTCCAGACCCTGGGCGACCCGGTTGTGCCCCTCCATGACGGCCTGGAGCCAGCCGACGCGCACGGGCGCGGAGGGCTTGATCGACCAGGCGGGGTTGATGTCCCAGCCGGTCACGTAGGGGTCGTCGGCCCAGGCGGGATCCGGCAGCTCGCCGTCACGCTCGGCGACCCAGCCGTCAGCGACGGAGAAGACGCGCGCCGGGTCGACCCAGCCGTCGAGGATCGACATGCGCGGATCGCGCAGCGCCAGGGTGCGCAGGACCGGGTCGCCGACGGTGCGCACGAGCTCGGAACCCTGAAGTGAGAGCCAGGCGGAGTTCAGGACCAGGGCGCGCAAGGCCCCCGGGTGGCGATCGGCCCACAAGGAGGCGACGAGCCCGCCCGTGGAGTGGCCGGACAGGACGACCTCGGTCTCCCAGCCCTGGTCGGCGCGGATGGCGGACAGGGCCAGCCCCAGGTCCTCGTCGTACTCGGCCAGGGAGGTGCACCAGCCCAGCATCTGGCCCTCGCGCCAGGAGCGGCCGTAGCGGCGCAGGTCCAGGGCGTAGAAGGCGCCGCCCAGGCGGGAGATCTCGCGGGCCAGGTGGGTCTGGAAGAAGTAGTCGTTCCAGCCGTGCAGGTAGAGGTAGATGAAGGTGGGGGTGGTGGGGGTGCCCGGCAGGGCGCCGGGGTCGAGGGCCGGTAGGTGGCGCACCAGGGTGGCGACGGCGCCGTCGTCCTCGTCGTCGGGCAGCAGCTCCAGGGTGCGGGCCTCGAAGCCCGGGCCCAGGAAGTCCGGTCCCCAGGCGTCCACCGGCGCGTGCTCGGTCGTTGCGTTCACACCCCCATGATTCCACCGCTCGCTGGAAGGGGGCGCCAAGCCGGAATTCTCACCCACCGACCAAAACTTCAGAAACGACCGGTGGGGTCTGGTGGTGGATGCACCGCTCGTGGGAGGGGTGTTGTGTGTCTGGGGCTTGGTTTGGTCAGGGTGTGCGTCGTGATGCGGTGGCGCGTGTGGTGGCTGGTGAGTCGGCTTCGGCGGTGGCTCGGGATCTGGGGTGCTGTCGTGGGTCGGTGAGTCTGTGGTGCCAGGCGGCGGGGGTGGAGCTGGTAGGCGGACGACGGGGTGGGACTGTCCAGTCCGACCAGGCCAGACGCGCCAAGGTCGCCCAGGCCGTCCTGGCCGGAGCAACCCTGACCCGGGCAGCAGCCGCGGCCGGGGTGAGCCGGGATACCGCGAGGCGGTACTGGCACGATCAGGCCATGGAGGACGCAGCAACAGCATCAGGACGCTCATCAAGGCGGCGGGGGCGTGGGGGCTGGTCGGTGTCGGTCTGCGCCGGGCGGGTCGGGCGCGGGCAGCGCGTCAGCGACGCCGAGCGGGTCCTGATCGCTCAGGGCCGGGCCCGCGGGGAGTCGGCCGGGGCCATCGCCCGCTTTCTGGGACGGTGCCGTCAGACCGTCTGGCGGGAGATCGCCCGCAACACCGGCCCTGACGGGGTCTACCGGGCCCCAAGGGCCTCGGCGGCGGCCCAGGAGCGCCTGGCCCGCCCCAAGGCCAGGAGGCTCGATACCGATCCCGTCCTGCGCGCCGAGGTGGTGGCCCTGCTTGAGGACGGGGCCAGCCCCCGCCAGATCAGCGCGCGCCTGCGCTGGGCCCACCCCGACAATGAGGCCATGCGCATCTCCCATGAACAGATCTACCAGGCCCTCTACGTCCAGGGCGCCGGGAGCCTGCGCCAGCAGCTGCGGGTGGACAAGGCCCTGCGCTCGGGACGCACCCGGCGCCTGCCCCGCTCACCGCTGGCCGGCCTGCCCCGCAGATCCAGGCGTCCCTGGATCGAAGGGGCCCAGATCAGTGTGCGCCCGCCCCAGGCCGCTGACCGGGCCGTGCCGGGCCACTGGGAGGGCGACCTGGTCATCGGCGCCGGCGGGCGCAGCGCCCTGATCACCCTGGTGGAGCGCACCAGCCGCTTCGTGCTCATACACCGCCTGGGCGCCGGCCACGACTCCCAGACCGTCACCACCGCCTTGCAGACCATGGTCGCTGACCTGCCCCGAGCCGTAAGGGCCTCGATCACCTGGGACCAGGGAAGCGAGATGGCCCGGCACGCCGACTTCACCGCCGCCACCGACATCCCGGTCTACTTCGCCGACCCCCACAGCCCCTGGCAGCGCCCCACCAACGAGAACACCAACCGCCTGATCCGCGAGTACCTCCCCAAAGGCACCAGCTTCACCGATGTCACCGACACCCAGGTCCAAGCCATCCAGGACCGCCTCAACCGCCGACCCCGCATCGTCTTGAACGGACAGACCCCAACTGAGAAACTCAACGACATCATCAACGGTGCAAACACCACCTGACCCCACCACCCGGAGCCGCGTCGTTTGTGAAGTTTTTGTCGAAGTGAGGCGGGGTGCCGGGGGAGAGGTGGGAGGGCTCCTCGGTGGGCCGTTGGCGAGGCGGGCCTCGGCCTCGATCCTGACGACCGCCTTCGGCATCCTCCTCCTGGGCGTCTGCGCCGTCACCGCCTACGACCCTCTGACCTCCTGAGCCAGGGATGGGAGCTCGCCCTCCGAGCCTGCGGTGACCGCGGATACGGCGCTGTGGCTCGGCACGTACTTCGGGGTATCCGCGCAGTTCTGACTGAACCTGCAGACCCAATACGACCTTGACGTGGCGGAGGACCGTCTTTCGATGCAGATCGATGTCATCACTCCGCTGCGGTTGGCCTGAGGCTCGACATGCCGTACAAGTTGGTCAGCCGGCCGAGATGCGTGGCAGCATCGGTGGCATGAGCAGGGAAACAGTGCCTGAGCAGACCAGCACCTACGATGTCGTCGTGATCGGTGGCGGGCCGGCGGGGGAGAACGTCGCCCAGTACGCCATCAAGGGCACCGACCTGACCGCGGTCCTCGTTGAGGGCGAGCTCCTGGGTGGCGAGTGCTCCTACTACGCCTGCATGCCCAGCAAGGCGTTCCTCGTGCCTATCGAGGTCGCGGCGGCGTCCGCCAACCTCCGTGGCCTGCGCCCTGCCGAACTGTCTGCGCTCGATCTGCTCGAGCGTCGTGACGAGTGGGTTTCCCGCTACAACGACGCTGCTCAGGTGCGCTGGGCCGAGGGTGCCGGCCTCGACGTCGTTCGCGGATGGGCTCGCCTCGACGGCGAGCGGCGCGTCGTCGTGAGAACCGCTGAGGGGGAGCGGGTCCTTCGTGCCCGCCGCGCTGTCGTTCTCGCCACTGGCGCGCAGCCCGTCATGCCTGCTGCGTTCCAAGGCCTTGAGGCCTGGGATTCGCGTGACGCCACCGGCGTGCAGGAGATCCCGCAGCATCTCATCGTCGTCGGTGGCGGGGTCGTCGCCTGCGAGGCCGCCACGTGGATGTCCGCCCTGGGCAGCGACGTCACCATGCTGGTGCGTGGCCCCAGCCTCCTGTCGGCTGCGGAGTCCTTCGCCTCCCGGCTCATCGAGGAGGCTCTTACTGCCCGCGGTGTCACCGTCATAACGGATGCTCGGGTGACTGCCGCCGAGCGGTCCCAGGCCAGTGACACCGGGCTCGGTCGTATCCATGGCGGCCCTGTCACGGTCACCTGCGCCGGTCGAACCATCGAGGCCGATGAGATTCTGGTCGCCACCGGCCGTCGCCCGCTACTGACCGGCATTGGGCTGGAGACCGTCGGCCTGGAGCCCGACGACGTCCTGGCCGGTCGCCTGCCCGACTGGCTCTACGCCGTCGGCGACGCCAGTGGTGAGGCCCAGTTGACCCACATAGGCAAGTACCGAGCACGCGTTGTAGGGGAGAGGATCGCCGCCCATGCGGCGGGCTGCGAGTCCGAACCAGTGCCCGAGAGCATCCCGGTCCCGCAAGTCGTCTTCACCGATCCCCAGCTCGCCTCCAGCGGCCTGACCGAGCAGAGGGCCCGGGCCCTCGACCACGACGTCGTCACCGCCCAGGTCGGTTACACCTCGGCTGCTGGAGCTGCCCTCCTGCGCGACGATGCCCACGGTGAGGCCAAGCTCGTCGTCGACCGGCAGACGGGGGCCGTGCTGGGAGCCACCTTCGTGGGCCCTGGTGCGGGTGAGCTCATCCACGCCGCCACCATCGCTATTACTGCGGGCGTCCCCGTCCATCGGCTGCGTCACGCCGTGCCCGCCTACCCCACCGCCAGTGAGATATGGCTGCGCCTCATCGAATCCCTCCCGAGCGAGTTGCTCCACCCGAAGAGGTGATATGCGGCGGCGCCACGTGGCGTCCATGGGAAGCGGATGAGAGGTCTTCAGCGATATCAGCCTGGAGCAGCCTCGCCTTGAGTGGCACCAGTCTGAGAGACTGGGCGCATGCGAATCGCCATCGGTGCCCCGGGCAATGGAGCCCTCCTGAAGGACGCTCTTGAGGAACGACTGGCCAAGGATGGGCGCGTGAGCGACGTCGTCGACCAGTCCGCACCGGAGATCACCTACCCGGAGGTCTCCTTCCGGGTCGCCCGGACAGTTGCCGAGGGACGGGCCGACCGCGGGCTTCTCATCTGCGGCACCGGCGTGGGAACCGCCATCGCGGCCAACAAGGTGCCCGGGGTGCGCGCAGCGACCGCGCACGACCTGCTCACCGTGCGCGGCTCGGTGGAGAACTACGACGCCCAGATCCTGTGCATGGGGCAGAACGTCATCGCGGCCCCCGCCGCCTGGGCGCTCATTGACATCTGGCTCGACCTGCGCCACGACCCCACCAGCAGCTACGGCCCCAAGGTCGGCGAGATCGCCGCCTACGAGGCGCGTCTCCACTCCTGACGGCGGCCTCGTCGAAGCGCCTGGGTGGCACCGTAGATGGCGATCCCGGCGCCGAGGAGCCCCGCGGCGGGCAGTGCGCGTCTCATATCGGGCCCCTCAGGCGTCCACCGGTGTGTGCTCGGTTCTTGCGTCCACGCTCCCCATGATGGCACTGCTCGCTGGAAGGGGCGCCAAGACGGAATTCTCACCCACCGACCAAAACTTCAGAAACGACCCGGAGCCGCGTCGTTTCTGAGTTTTTGTCGAAGTGAGGCGGGGTGCCGGGGGAGAGGTGGGAGGGCTCCTCGGTGGGCCGTTGGCGAGGCGGGCCTCGGCCTCGATCCTGACGACCGCCTTCGGCATCCTCCTCCTGGGCGTCTGCGCCGTCACCGCCTACGACCCTCTGACCTCCTGAGCCAGGGATGGGAGCTCGCCCTCCGAGCCTGCGGTGACCGCGGATACGGCGCTGCGGCTCGGCACGTACTTCGGGGTATCCGCGCAGTTCTGACTGAACCTGCAGACCCAATACGACCTTGACGTGGCGGAGGACCGTCTTTCGATGCAGATCGATGCCATCACTCCGCTGCGGTTGGCCTGAGGCTCGACATGCCGTAGATCCCGCAGCATCTCATCGTCGTCGGTGGCGGGGTCGTCGCCTGCGAGGCCGCCACGTGGATGTCCGCCCTGGGCTGCGATGTCACCATGCTGGTGCGTGGTCCCCGCCTCCTGTCGGCTGCGGAGTCCTTCGCCTCCCGACTCATCGAGTCCTTCACCAGCGAGGCCTCCTATGAAGGATAATGAATGTGATTGTCAGTATCGACATCGGTGGTGCCGTCTCCTAGGATGAGACCATGATCGGCGCAGGGGTTCAGGAGACTCTCTTCTTCCCGCTTCTGGGGCGGGCTCGTGCTGCGCGAAGCTGGCCGAGCTGCTTTCAGGACTCCTGGTCCGAGCGCCTGGTCTCGATGGTCTCCGCCTTCCGCCCTGGCGTCGAGGACATGGATATGGGCGAGATGTCCGCCGCCATCTACGCCTTGCGCCACCTTGCCGCCGTGACGGAGATCCGGCGCTACCTGGACACCCACCCCGAAGCCGCCGTCGTCGATCTCGGCTGCGGACTGGATCGTCTCGTTGACGAGGTCGACAACGGTCGGGCGCTGATCTACAACCTGGACTTCCCCGACGTTCTCGAGTCCCGACGCACCTGGGTCGAGCCCCATGAGCGAGAGCGGGAGCTCCCCTTCTCCTTAACCGATCATCGCTGGATGGATGAGGTCGATGCCAGCGGCGGACTGATTGCCGTGGCCTCCGGGGTCTTCTACTTCCTGGAGACCAGCTCAGTTCGAGACCTCGTCAACGCGATGTCCCACCGCTTTCCCGGCGGCCGTCTGGTCTACGACTCCGAGTCCCCGGAGATGGTCGCGATGAGCGAGCAGGCCGTCCGGGATCGAGGAATCGACGCGGCCCCCATGCCCTTCCGGGTCGCCGACCCCTGCGCCGCACACACCTGGAGTCCCCGCGTCTCCCAGATCAGGGTGAACTTCGACCTGTCCTCCTACGCCGCCGATCCCTCAGCCCTTCCTGCACAGGTACTCGAGGGCGTCGCTCAGATGAGGCAGGGTCGGGCTCTCTATGAGGTCATCGCCGATTTTGCCGTCTCAGGGGAACCCTGCTGACTCATTGACCGGGGCATACTCGCCTTCCGTGACGAGGCCTGAGAGACTGGGCGCATGCGAATCGCCATCGGTGCCCCGGGCAATGGAGCCCTCCTGAAGGACGCCATCGAAGAGCGGTTGGTCGAGGATGGGCGCGTGAGCGACGTCGTCGACCTGTCCGCACCGGAGATCACCTACCCGGAGGTCTCCTTCCGGGTCGCCCGGGCAGTCGCCGAGGGATGGGCCGACCGCGGTGTTCTCATCTGCGGCACCGGCGTGGGAACCGCCATCGCGGCCAACAAGGTCCCGGGGTGCGCGCAGCGACCGCGCACGACCTGCTCACCGTGCGCGGCTCGGTGGAGAACTACGACGCCCAGATCCTGTGCATGGGGCAGAACGTCATCGCGGCCCCAGCCGCCTGGGCGCTCATTGACATCTGGCTCGACCTGCATCACGACCCCACCAGCAGCTACGGCCCCAAGGTCGGCGAGATCGCCGCCTACGAGGCGCGCCTCCACTCCTGAAGGCGGCCCCGCGCGAGCGGATGGGTGCTCATGGCGCTATCCGCAGTCTTTACGTGCGCGAACCCGACCAGAACCTTATCGACGTCGCTGTCGACGAGAGTGCCTGAGCCTCGCCCGGCTCCTGGAGGGGGAGCTTGTGTCCAAATCGGATACAAAGGAGCCTGAAGTCCGATGTGGCTGCTGCCTGAACCGCGGAATCATGCGGTTTCTTTCTGTGTGTCCGAACTGGGGACGAGTCTTTGTGTCCGATTTGGACACCGCTCAGCACATCTTGGCCAGTCTTGCTGAGCATGGGGCCTCGGCTCCCGGTTGACGACCCTCGTGAGGAACCTCGCGCAGACCTGCATTGAGTGCAATACTGCACTGAGTGCAAGATGGGCGTGTGACTGGAACCGACCTGCGCGCCACCCATGCGCAACGCACCCGCGCCGCCATCCGCGCCGCCGCACTCGCCCTGACCCGGGAGCGCGGCTATGCCGCGATGACGGTCGACGATGTCGCCGCCCTCGCCGGAGTCTCCCGGCGCACCGTCTTCAACCACTTCTCCTCCAAGGCCGACCTCCTCGTCGTCGGCCTGGAGCCTCCGGCTCCCGCGGTTATCGAGGCCTTCGTCAACGGCTCCGGAAGTCTCCTGGAGGACCTTGGCTCCCTGCTCGCCTCCGGCGCCGAGGCTGTCGAGTCTGAGCGCGGCTGGCTCTTGTCCTTCCCGGAGATCGTGCGGGACAACCCGGAGGTGGAACGAGCCGTCCACGAGCGGCTGCGCATCGTCGCCCAGTCCTTGGCGGAGGCAGCAGGCCGTCGGCTGGGAGCCGAGCCTGACGACCCGCGCACCCGCGCCGTCGTCGCCCTGGCTATGGCCGTCCAGCGCAGCTCCCTGGACCTGTGGTGCGGGCGCTCCCACCCCTGGGAGGAACACCGTGAGGCGGCAGCTCGCACCGAGCCCACCGGCGCCTCCGAAGCCTCAGGCCAGTGCCCCCATGCCCGCTTGGTCGACGCCGTCCGCGCCATGGTCGAGGCGATCTCCGAGGTCGTCTCCCACCCCCGGTCGGTAGTAGTGGCCTCCACCGCTTCCAACGACCCGAGGCCGTCGAGCTCGCCGGGATAGCTGAGCGTGCGGCTCGCCCCCATCCTTCTCACCGACTCACTGAAACGACCGTTTCCTTTCTTCGCCCTCACCGACAAGGCCTCACTCATGACTCAACGCACCTCGACGCCGGCCTTGACCGGCCCCGCCCTCCACGAACCGGGGGCGGACTTCCACCCCGACCGCCGCTTCTGGGCGGTCTACGCCTCGCTCCTGGTGGTCATGTTCCTGTCCGCCATGGACCAGACGATTGTCGGCACGGCCCTGCCGACCATCGTGGGCGACCTCGGCGGCGCCGCCCACATGGCCTGGGTCCTGACCGCCTACACCCTGGCCATTACCGTGGCCATGCCGGTCTACGGCAAGCTCGGCGACCTCGTGGGCCGCAAGAACCTCTTCCTGGTGGCCATTGCCCTGTTCCTGATCGGCTCGGCTCTGTGCGGCACCGCCGACACCATGACTCAGCTCATCATCTACCGCTTCATCCAAGGCCTGGGCGGCGGCGGTCTCATGATCTCCTCCCAGGCGATCACCGGCGACCTCATTCCGCCGCGTGTGCGCGGCACCTACATGGCCCCCATGGGAGCCATGTTCGGCATCGCCTCCATCCTGGGGCCCATCATCGGCGGCTGGCTGACCGACTCGGTCTCCTGGCGCTGGACCTTCTGGATCAACCTGCCGCTGGGTGTTCTCGCCTTCGTCGCCATTGCCATCGTCCTGCGCCTGCCCAGCAGCCGCCTGACCAGCCCCATCGACTGGTGGGGACTCGGACTCATGAACGCCGGCGCCATCGCCATCGTCCTCATGGCCACCTGGGGCGGCAACCAGTACGCGTGGACCAGCCCCGTCATCATCGGCCTGGGCGTCGTCGGCCTGGTCTGCTGGGGGCTGTTCGCCTTCGTCGAGACCCGCGCCGCCGACCCCATCCTGCCCTGGTCGATCCTGACCAACCGCACCTTCATCGTCTCCACGGCCGTCGGCATGCTCGCGATGGGCGGAATGATCGGCGTCATGAGCTACCTGCCCACCTACCTCCAGATGGTCTACGGGTACTCGGCCACCGCCTCCGGCCTCCTCCTGGTGCCCATCACGGTCGGGATGCTCGTCTCCTCGATCCTGTCAGGCGTCCTCGTGTCGCGCACCGACCGCTACAAGATCTACCCGGTCCTGGGACCCCTGATCGCCGCCGGCGCCTCCTTCTGGCTCTCCCGCCTGTCGACGACGTCGCCCGTCTGGCAGATCTCCGCGGCCACCTTCCTCATGGGGGCGGGCATTGGGCTGTTCTTCCAGCTCCTGGTCACCGTGGTTCAGAACGCTCTGCCGGCCAAGCACCTGGGCACGGCCACCAGCGGCAACAACTTCTTCCGCGAGGTCGGCGTCTCTCTGGGTGCCTCGCTCATCGGTGCGGCCTTCTCCTCCGGTCTGACCTCCAACCTCACCGATCGGATCGGGGCGCTGGCCCGTAGCGCGGACCCGGCCGTCCTGGGGACGCTGGCCCAGTTCAAGGACGCCGACACCTCCTCGCTCACGCCCGCCCTGGTCAACCAGCTGCCCGCCGCCCTGCACGACGCCGTGGCCGGCTCCTACGCCGACGCCCTCCTGCCGATCTTCGGCTGGATGATCCCGCTGTTCGTGGCGACCTCCGTCGTCGCCCTCTTCCTGCCCGAGGTGCCCCTGTCCCAGAAGACCGCGATGGAGCAGGTCGCCGAGGCAGAGGGTGCTGCCGAGGCCGAGGTCAGCGAGCCGACGGCGCCGCAGGATACGGACTCAGCGCAGGAGCCGGCGGCGCCGGAGTCGGCGGCCGACGCAGAATGATGAGGGGCGGTGTGGTGAGCCGGGCGGCCGGCCCGGCTCCGCACCGCCCGGGATCACCGACAAGGTCGGCGGGCTCTGCCACCGGCATCCCGACGGTCAGGCGGCATCCGCCTCATCCCGCTGGGAACGTGTAACGGTAGATCGTGGCTCCCCGTGCGTAGTAGAGATTGCGGTCGGCGCCGAGGGTCAGGGAGTTGACGTAGACCTTTCCTTGGGGGGTGTTCACGAAGTCGGCGATGACGGTGCCGTCGTCCTGCAAGGATGTGCTCAGGGCCCGCAGCCGGCCCGCCATGATGGCGTAGAGCACGCCGTCGCGCTCTATCATCTGACTGCGGTTGGCGTCGGCGTAGCCCTGCCTTGTCAGCGCTCGGCTGCGTCCGATCGTGAAGTCTGTCGGGTTCACAGTGAAGACGTGCATGCCGGTGGTCCCGTACAAGGTGCCGTCGCTGCCCGAGGTCAGGGCCGTGATGGAACGCTGATCCTTGAATGGTGTCATCACGCGCGTCACCTGCTTTGTCTTCACGTCGAACTCGAAGAGCCTGGGGGCGGTGGCCTCCGTCTGGGCGGCGTTCATGCCGTCACCGCTCGCACTGGTCCCCACGTACAGCTTGTCCTTGTGATGGACGATTGAGAGAGGCCTGCGGTTGCTCAACGAGCCTCGCAGGGACGGATCCGCATAGGCGATATCATCCAGCGGGTAGGTGGAGATCTCGTTGCGCGCGGCGTCGTAGATGGACAGCGCCCCGGAGCCGTTCTTCCCCATGGGGGTGGTGCCGACGGCGAATCGATCCGCATCGATCGGTACGATGGTGTACGGCCGCACCTGGCTGGCATCAGTCGTGATCTTCACCGATCGGGGATGCTCCATCCTTGGCCCGTTCGCCCCCATCTCGTATGTGACTAGCTCGCCGCTGGGATAAATGCCCGTGACGAACCACTTGCTGCTGTGCCCGAAGCCCTCGACCTGGCCCAGCGGGGCCGTGGTCAGGCTGTACTGCGTCTTGTCCACCTGCGCGTTGGGGGTGGTACGAAGGAGCATCGGAGTGGTCATGTACCAAGAGGCGTAGAGGTCTCCGCCGGGGACTGCCGTGAGGGACTGGATGCTGCGGAGTGATCCCCGGATCCCGTTGCTTCCGTTCGCGTCCTTGGGGAGGTCTGCCGCGCTGCGATCAGAGGCATGAACAATGGCGATGCTGCCGTCGTCCTTGCCCGCTGAGATGAAGTGGTCGTGCGTCGCCCAGCTCGACTGGCTCGGCCGGGCTGTGGAGGCCAGTCCTTCGGCCAGCGTCCGTGAGGTGTTGGTCCGGGGGTCGTACTCCTGGAGCGTTGGTGTGTTGGCGCTCTGGACGGTGTAGTAGACCTTCTCGGCCTCGCCGGGGCGGGTGACGACCTGGCTGGACCAGGTGTCCAGCTCAATCGGCTTGCCGTCCTTCATCTTCTGCGCCCCGGTGGCCGGGTCCAGGACGCAGGTTCCCCCGCAGGTCGGCCGGACTCCACCCGGGACGTTCGTGCCGACGTACAGGTTGCCGGCCTTGACCTGCAGTCGCTCGAGGTGACCGAGGCCGGCGGTGACGTGACTGGGAACCGACAGCTTGGTGGCGGCGTTGGTGGAGGTGTTGATCCGGACAATGGACAGGGTCTTCGTTCCCGTCCCGGCGTAGAGGAACCCGTTGTCGTAGGCGAGACTGCGCACCTCGGTCTGTCCGGCCTGGACTCCTCCCGGCAACAGGTCGGTCCACTGGCCCCTTCCCTGGTTGGCGGAGGGGTCGTATCGCAGGATGTGGCCGCCGCGATCGCTCTGGGTGGCCACATAGACCCGGTCGTGCTCGTCGACGACGACGTCCCAGAGGAACTTGCTGTAGGCGGCGACCTGTTCGTAGCCGGGCCGGGACGGATCGCTCAGATTCGTGGCCTTCTTCCCCTCGGGGGCATCCGGATCGATCTCGAAGAGCTGTCCGCCGCCGCTGGCGAGCAGGACGTGCCGGTTCGACAGCCTGGCGAACTCCCAGGGCTGCACGTCGGTGTTCTCCGGGGCGAGCCGCTCGCGCGACCTCAGTGTGCGGGTGCTGAGGTCCACGATATGCAGCATGCCGCCGTCGCCTCCGGCCACGACAATGCCGACGGGGGTGCCGTCACTCAAGGCGGTGGTGCCGACGCTTGGCACGCTGGGTTTGGGTGGTGGTGGGGTGGGCAGCGCCTCCTCCCGGCCCCCCGGGTCGATGGCAACGGCGGGCGCGGTGATGGACAGAGCCAGGGCAAGGGCGGTGATAAGCGCGCCCCATAGCGTGATGATGGTCGTCCTTGCTGGCTGTCTCATATCTGTTCTCGCATTGTGTCGGGGGAGGAAGGTGCTACGCGTGTCGCCGTCCAACCAGCTGAACTCGTTGGGGTGGAACGAACCGTGTGGCCATTGTTCAACGGGGGCAACACGAACGATGGTGAAACCAAACGTGAAGTTGAACGATAAGTCACTGAGAGAGTACTGATTGTGAGTGTCGTGCGCCACTTGAGTGCGGGCTCCTGTTCTTCGTCTCCAGGAGTCGGTCCCTCGGTGCGACCTCCGTTCTGGTGGTCCGGAGCAGTCGTGTGGCTGAGCCCGATGTCCCGCCGGGGCGTGGTGGGTGAGAGGATGGCCCGGTGATGAAGCAGATCTTCAGGCGACCGCCCCCGGCAGTGCTGCTGGCGATGGCGGGCGCGGCGCAGGGCGCCATGGCTCGTGGTCGGACAGTGACGCCTGCGTCGGTGGCGGCGGCCACCGCCGTCGTCGGAGGCTCGCTGTGCCTGCTTGCCGGAAGTGCGGGTAGCTTTCTTCGCCACCGCACCACGGTCGACCCAGTGAGGGTCGAGCGGGCCCAGCACCTCGTTGTGGACGGCCCCAACCGGCTGACGCGCAATCCCATGTACCTGGGCCTGACGGGCCTGCTGCTCTCGCACGCGATCGCGCGCAGGAGCCCGTCCGCGCTGATCCCGCTGGCCGGCTTCGTCTGGCTCATCGACCGTCACCAGATCCCGGCCGAGGAGAAGGCTCTGGAGGAGAGGTTCGGGCAGGACTACCTCGACTACAAGGAGGCCGTTCCCCGCTGGCTGGGTGTGCCGTGCGCTCGAGGGTGCTGTCAGGCGCGCTGCCGGCGCTGAGGGTGTGCGGCGCATGAGGGTGGGGTGACCTGAATCGCGCGGTCGGCCGGAATGATCCGGCGGAGCGCGTAGTTGAAGGTTGTATGAAAGCATTCGGGTTTCTCAGCTTCGGACACTATGGACACGGTCGCGGCCCTGGCGACCCCGACGCCGGCCAGGCGCTCAAGGAGGCCGTCGAGATCGCCGTCGGCGCTGACGAGATCGGCGTCAACGGCGCCTACTGGCGCGTCCACCACTACGCCCGCCAGGCCGCCGCCCCCATCCCGCTGCTCTCCGCGGCCGGCGCCCGTACCCGGCGCATCGAGGTCGGCACCGGCGTCATCGACATGCGCTATGAGAACCCGCTCTACCTGGCTGAGGAGGTCGCTGCCCTCGACCTGCTCACCGACCAGCGCATTGCCATCGGCATCTCCCGCGGCTCGCCGGAGCAGGCCCGCCGCGGCTGGGAGACCTTCGGCTACACCGGCGGCGTCGACCCGCGCGGGGCTGACGTCGCTCACGCCCACACCGCCCAGTTCCTCGACGCCGTCCGGGGCGTCCCGCAGGCGGACCTCGACACCAGCGGTGGCATGGCACCCGGCGCCAGCTCCCGCCTGCGCATCGAGCCGCACGCCCCCGGCGTGGACCGCCGCCTGTGGTGGGGCGCCGGCTCGCGGGAGACCGCCGAGTGGACCGCCCGCCAGGGTCTGAACCTCATGAGCTCGACCCTCCTGACCGAGGCCACTGGCGAGGGCTTCTCCCACCTTCAGGCCGAGCAGATCCGCCGCTACCGCGAGACGTGGAAGGAGGCCGGCCACAACTGGACCCCGCGCGTGAGCGTCTCGCGCTCCATCTTCCCGATCGTCTCCGAGGTCGACCGGAAGTTCTTCGCGCTGCGCGGCGAGGACTCCCACGACCAGATCGGCGTCATCGACGGCCTGCAGTCGACCTTCGGGCGCACCTACGCCGCCGAGCCCGACGTCCTCATCGAGCAGCTCGCCCGGGACGAGGCGCTCCATGCCGCCGACACCCTCATGCTCACCATTCCCAGCCAGCTCGGCGTCGACTTCAACCTCCACATCTTGCAGGCCTTCGCAGAGCATGTCGCCCCGGCACTGGGGTGGCAGCCCAACACCGCCGGACCGGTGACGGGCTACTCCCTGGAGGCGTAGACCTCCGGCAGCGGTCACCGTCCCGTCTGGTCGCGATACGGTTCCGTCATGGAGGGTGCAGGCGATCAGGCCCCGGTGGTCGTGCACGACCTCGTGATGCCACAGGAGGACGATGGGCCGGATCGCGAGGAGCTGCTGACGGAGCGGAACGCCCTGGTCGATCGGGTGAAGGAGCTGAGCCCGCTGCTGCGCGACATCCATCAGCCGGTCCTGGAGATAACGGCAGCGATCAACGACGTGAAGGCCCGCATCGACGAGATCGACGCGGAGCTGCTCGACCGTTCGGTGTCGGCGGCGGCGAAGCTGCTCGCGGACGTCGAGGAGCCGGTCGGCACCGCGGAGCGCCGCGAGGTGGTCGAGGCGAAGTGGAAGGTGTTGGACGTGGACCGCCGCCGGATGCTCGTGGACGAGCTGGTGACGGTGACCATCGAGCCCATCACGCCCGGTCACGTGAAATTCGACCCCGACCTGATTCGGATAGAGCCGCGTCGCGACTGACTCATGAGTCGACTCGTCATTGCAATGGTGAGTCGACTCGTGGGAGAATGGTTGCAGACAAGAAGATCCCACCGGGGCCGCGACTTAGAAGCGCGGGGTTCTGCTCCCGGATGAGTAGCCGGTCAAACAGCCCAATTACCGTGGCGGGGAACCGGAAGATACTCATGTCTGAGGACTTCCGATGTCTGTCGTTATCGACGTTCCCCGCGCATCCGCGCTCGACCGCCCTGGCCTCGATCAGGGCTCCACTCCTTCTCCGCAGGCAGACGGCCTCGATCCCGTCATCGCCGCCGCTCGTGCTGCTGGTCGTCTGGCCGGTGAACGCCTGGCTCGCACGCCCCTGACCCCGCGACAGCGCGCCGCGGTCGCCGCCGTGATGGGCGGTGGTCACTGATGAGCGCCAACTCCGCCGCCTTCGACCACGTGAACGGCTTCCGCTGGCGACAGGGCGACCCCTCCCTCGCCGAGTCCGAGGCACGTCTCTACGACCTCGGCGTGCTCCGCTCCGTGCTGGAGGAGTCCGTCGAGATCGCCGTCGCCGACGCCCGCGCCGATGGGGTGACCTGGGCGAAGATCGGCGACGCCCTCGGCGTCACGCACCAGGCTGTCATCAAGCGCTACGGCCGGGGCGGTGGTCGCTGATGCGCGCCGACGCACGCAACCTCAGCACCGCTCCCGCCGACCTGACCCCGCCCGGAGGGCCTGGCCTGGCACCCGCCGAAGGCGGGCTGCCCGTCGTCGTGATGACGGTCCGCAGCCGTGCTTCGCACTCTAAGAGTTTCGGGAGCCTCATTCGTTCCTACGGGCGCGGCAAGGGCTTGTCGATTGCCGCGTCCTGCAACAACGTGCCTGGTCAGCGGTCGGTTCCGCCCGCGCTCCGTCGCGTGGCCTCGTGGGATCATTTTGGGTCTCATTTGGGGGTCAATAGGGGGTCATTTAGGCGCCGCAATCTCTCTGAGGCCCTCCGCGCTGTCCGCGGCGGGGGTGGTCGCTGTGGCTAAGCAGGAGAACAACCCGACGAGCATCGGGCTCACGCAGTACCTCGATCCGTCGTACTGGACCTGGGCTGCCGAGGACCCGAACGGGGCCGCGCTGCTCCAGCAGGGAGCCGAGGCGATCCTCGCCTACGTGGTGCAGCGGCTCGAGGCCACCGGCTGCGAGGTCGTCGAGGCCTACGGCATCGTGCATGACAAGGACGAGCGCGAGGTCTGGAGCGACACGGAGAAGGCTCTGGTGATCGAGCCGAAGCCCGATCACCTGCACGCGGTCATCAAGTTCGCCAGCCGTGCGAAGAGCGCACCGCTGGATCGGCTCGCGTTCGGCATCGGCGTCGAGCCCCAGTACGTCGAGAAGCCGGGCCGCGGGCGGTACGCCTACGACAACATGCTGTCGTATCTGACGCACGTGAAGTACGCGGACAAGCACCAATACGCGCCTTCGGAGGTCGCTACGGTGCGTGGGCCTGACTACCTCGGGATCGACGCCCAGCGTCGGGAGACCTGGCTCAAGGGGCGCGCGCACGTGAAGAAGAAGGTCGTCGCCGAGAACTTCGAGGACATGCGCGAGCGCGTGCTCCAGGGCGAGTTCACGCGGGATCAGATCATGCTCACGGACGAGCTGTTCGACATCTACTCGCGGCATCAGCGGGAGATCGACGACGCGCTGTCGGCCTACGGCCAGCGCCGCGCATACCGGGCGGCGGCGAAGCTCCGCGCCGGTGAGTTCTCGACGCACGTGGTGTTCGTCCATGGGGATGCCGGGATCGGCAAGACCCGGTTCGCCACGGACTTCATCACCGAGGCGATCAACGCGGCGAACGCGCACGGCGAGCGGTGGCAGGTCTACCGGGCCGCGACGGGGAACCCGCTTGATGACTGGCGAGGCGAGGAGGTGCTGCTGCTGGACGATCTGCGGGCCTCGGCGATGGATGCGAACGACTGGCTGCTGCTGCTTGATCCGTACAACGCCTCGCCTGCGAAGGCTCGGTACAAGAACAAGGGCGAGGTGGCCCCGCGCCTTATCGTCATCACGGCGACGATCGAGCCTGTCGAGTTCTTCTACTACGCCCGCCAGAAGGGCAACGTGGACGAGGCGTTGGACCAGTTCATCCGCCGCTTGGCCTCGGTCGTGAAGGTCTATCGCGCCGACGACATCAATCGTTACCTCGTGCAGCACATTGGGAAGATCGAGCCCTACGAGTGGCACCAGTGCAGCATCCCGACCGCCGCACACACGCCCGGCATGTACGGCAACGCGTATCACCAGAACGTCGGGTCGCGGGAACTGACCTACGGTCCGGAGACCTCGGGGGAACATGACGCTGAGGGCGCGGTTGCTGAGCTGCTGGGCGGGCTCGCGGTGCGGAGCCCTGACGTGCCGCTGGCGCTGATCGGAGGTGCCGCATGAGCACCGAACGCGATGCGCTCTTCCAGGGGGTCGAGGGGGCCGGAGGCCCCTCGCAAGCAGCCGGGGAGGACATGAGCGCCAGCGAAATGTCCGACACGGCTACTGCTTGCCACTCTGGCGTACAGGTGGAGCAGCAGACCGACTCCCAGGTGAACACCGGTCGGGCTGATGCGGAGGCTGTGCGTCAGAGTCACGGCGGCGCGAAGCGTCGTCGTGGGGGCCGCGCGAAGCTCGATACCGACTTCGGAGAGGAGACGCTCGCGGCGCTTCGCACTCGTGCGAAGCGGCTCGGGCTGGCTCCGAGCACGTGGGTGCGGACCGTCGTCCGGGATGCCCTCCACGCCTCTCGGAGCGAGGAGTTGGACGCCGCCGTGGCCGCGCACCTGCTCGGGGTCGAGGCGCGGGTGCAGGCGTCGGCGGATGCTCGCGAGCTAGCCGCGCAGATTCGCCCGCTGGCGATCAACGTCAACGACCTCGACCGCCGGGCGCGGGCTGGTGAGTCAGTGGCGCTGTCGGCGGAGGTGCCCGAGCTGATCGAGTTGCTGCGCGAGGTCCGCGCCCTGCTCGGGGATCGGGCGGCCTCATGAGCACCACGCACTACAGCGCGAGCGCCAGCGCCGCCGACACGGAGCGCTATATCCGTGGCAAGGAGGACGAGCGGGGCATCGCGATCACGTGCGATGTGCCGGGAGGCCCCGGCGCGTTCTCGGCGCGCGCTCGGTCGCTCACGCAGAACACGACGCGCGAGGTCGAGGCGGTGCATTACCGCCAGTCGTTCAGCGACGAGGAGTTCGACCCGAAGAGTCCGGAGGACGTGCAGCGGGTGAACGATCTCGGTTATCAGCTCGCGAAGAAGATGCACCCGGATTCCGACTGCCTCGTAGTCAGTCATGTGGATGGGCGGGGCAAGAAGCCGCACAACCACATCTTGGTCATCAACCACAACAACCGGACGGGGAAGGCGCTCTCGGACTATCGCACGTTCCACGACCGCAAGGCCGGGAATCAGCGGGGCGTCCAGTCGGCGAACGACCAGCTGATGCGAGAACACGGGCTCTCGGTCGTGAAGCGGCTGGAGCACGCACCGAAGGACTGGGAGCTGCGCCGCGAGGACTTCGCCGAGGGATCGCTCGACCGCGAGATGGGCGACCGGATGAGCGCGGCGCTGGCCGATCCCCGGGCGGTGGACAAGGCCGGTCTGGTCTCGGTGATCGAGGAGCAGAACCAGCGGCTCGGCGATGACGGGGAGCGGGTGCCGCGGATGCGGTTGCACAGCCCCGTCAGCAAGAAGGGCAAGCGCGCCGGGCAAGAGACCTGGACGCTCTACATCGAGGATCGCCGCGGCGAGTCCGGCCGCGCCGAGCGCCGCAAGCGCGCGAGCGCCCTCTCGGCGGACTTCACCCCGGAGGGCGCGCAGGCGTTCTTCGACTACCGAAGGAGAAGGAACATGAGCGCAGCGCTCGACAGGCTGAAGCAGCAGAACGAGCCCGAGCAGTCGCAGCAGCAGCTCGGCAGTCCGGAGACGATGGAGCTGTTGACCTCGATCCTCGCCGCCGTCGAGGCGCAGAACACGAGGATCGCCACGCTGACCGAACAGCAGAAGAAGCTCGCGGGGTTCGTGAAGGTCATGGACGAGGAGACGACGAGGCGGCTGGAGCGGATCACGGCCCCGGCGTCGACCTCCTCGCCCTCCAGTGACGTGTCCGCGAGGATCGCGAGTATCGAGAGCAGGCAGAACGAGATCGCGAGCACGCTCGGCGAGTTCGCGCAGAGTCTCAACGGCGAGAGCTTGAACGCCGCGTCGCGGAGCTTGGTCGCGGAGGCGCAGAAGAATCGCGCGGCTACGGCCTCGGCGATTGAGGGTCTGAAGGCGCAGGTCACAGCGAACCAGAAGCTCGTGAGCCAGGTCGGCGGCGCGGTCCAGCGGATCGAGAAGCGCACCGAGGAACGGGTCGAGAAGGCTGTCGAGCAGGTCGCCGGGGAGGCTTCGGCCACGATGACCGCGAGCCTCGACGCCTCGAACGCGCGGGCGGAGCGGATCATCGCCGCGACGGCGAAGCTGGAGGCGCGACAGCTCTGGTCCGCCGCCGTCGCGATGTGCCTCGTTCTCCTGCCGGTGGCCGTGGTCGTCGCCGGTCTCTGGATGGGCATCGCCGGGCTCATCACGGGTGTTCAGTGGGCGCTGGACGTGGACGGGAGCGTGTGGCTCGGCATCGGCCGGTGGCTCGTGGTCGGCGCTGGCCTCGCCGGGGCCGGCTACGGGCTCTTCGCGTCCGTCCGCTGGGTTGCGGGTCTCGTGGAGACCTGGAAGGGCCGCGGGATGCCGAAGTGGCCCCGCTGGCGCAAGAGGTGATCACGCCTCACGAGGGCAAGCGCGCGCAGCGCGTGCGGCAGCCGCGACAACTGGACATTAGGTCAGCGGCTGCTGTATAGTTCAGTGCATGCTGACCATTGCTTCGCGTCTTGACGTCATGAACCGGCTCGGCCGGGCCATGGCCGACCCGACGCGCTCCCGCATCCTGATGTCCCTGCTCGACAGCCCGAGCCACCCCGCGGTGCTCTCGCGCGAGCTGGGGCTGACCCGCTCGAACGTGTCCAACCACCTGACCTGCCTGCGCGACTGCGGGATCGTGGTCGCCGAGCCCGAGGGCCGCCAGACTCGCTACGAGATCGCCGACCCGCACCTGGCCGCGGCGCTGACGGCACTGGTCGATGTGACCCTCGCCGTGGACGAGAGCGCGCCGTGCATCGACCCGGCCTGCTCGGTGCCGGGCTGCTGCGCCGCGAGCAGTTCGGGGGACGCCTCGTGAGCGCCGCCTGCGGCTGCGACGAGCCGACGACCAGCCCCGCGGACGAGGCAGAGGAGGCAGAGCGCCCGTGGTGGCGTGATCCCGGCCTGGTCGTGCCGATCCTCTCCGGCGTCGCGTTCGGCACCGGCCTGGCGCTGGAGTGGTCGGGGCTGCACATCGCGGCGCTGGTCGCGTTCTGGGCGGGCCTGCTGCTGGGCGCGTACACGTTCGTGCCCGGTGCGATCCGGAATCTCGTTGTGAAGCGCAAGCTCGGGATCGCGCTGCTGATGACGATCAGCGCCGTGGGCGCGGTGATCCTCGGCTACGTCGAGGAGGCGGCCGCGCTGGCGTTCCTCTACTCGATCGCCGAGGCCCTGGAGGACAAGGCGATGGACCGCGCCCGCGGCGGGCTGCGCGCGCTGCTGAAGCTCGTGCCGGAGACCGCGACCGTGCTGCGCGACGGGACCTCCGCCTCGGTCCCGGCCAGGGAGATCGCCGTCGGCGACGTGCTGCTGGTCCGCCCTGGCGAGCGGGTCGCGACCGATGGGCTGGTCCGCTCGGGCCGGTCGAGCCTGGACACCTCGGCGATCACCGGTGAATCGATCCCGGTCGAGGTCGCGCCCGGAGAAGCGGTGTCGGCGGGCGCGATCAACAGCGCCGGCGTGCTGGAGGTCGAGGCGACCGCCGCGGGCACCGACAACTCGCTGACCACGATCGTGGAGCTGGTAGAGCAGGCCCAGGCCGAGAAGGGCGACCGAGCCCGGATCGCTGACCGGATCGCCCGCCCGCTGGTGCCCGGCGTGATGGTCCTCGCCGTCCTCGTCGGCGTGCTCGGGTCCCTGCTCGGCGACCCGGAGACCTGGATCACCCGCGCCCTGGTCGTCCTCGTCGCGGCCAGCCCCTGCGCGCTGGCGATCGCGGTGCCCGTCACCGTGGTCTCCGCGATCGGCGCGGCGACCAAGTTCGGCGTCGTCATCAAGAGCGGGGCCGCCTTCGAGCGCCTCGGCGGCATCCGGCACCTGGCCGTGGACAAGACCGGCACTCTGACCCGCAACCGGCCCGAGGTAACCGCCATCGTCGCCGCCCATGGGTTCGATGATGCGCAGGTGCTTGCTTGGGCTGCCGCCGTGGAGCAGCACTCGACGCACCCACTCGCCGCCGCCATCGCCGCCGCGGGCCGGGGAACCCCCGCCGCGCAGGACGTGGCCGAGGAGGCCGGGCACGGCATCGGTGGCCTGGTCGACGGCCGCAGGGTGGCGGTGGGCAGTCCGCGCTGGATCGACGCCGGTCCGCTCAAGGCCCGGGTCGAGGACCTGGAGGCCGAGGGGCAGACCTGCGTGCTCGTCACCGTCGACGGCTTCCTGGCCGGGGCGATCGGCGTCCGCGACGAGCTGCGCCCCGAGGTCCCCGAGGTCGTGCGGACCCTGCGCGACCAGGGCGTCGAGGTGAGCATGCTCACCGGCGACAACTCCCGCACCGCTGCTGCGCTGGCGAAGCTGGCCGGGATCGGCGACGTGCACGCCGAGCTGCGTCCCGAGGACAAGGCTCGCATCGTCGCCGGGTTCTCGGAGACGTCGCCGACCGCGATGATCGGCGACGGCATCAACGACGCGCCCGCCCTGGCCGGGGCGACCGTGGGCATCGCGATGGGCGCGACCGGCTCCGACGCCGCGATCGAGTCCGCCGACGTCGCCTTCACCGGCCACGACCTCGGCCTCATCCCGCAGGCTCTGCGCCACGCCCGCCGCGGCGGCAGGATCATCAACCAGAACATCGTGCTGTCCTTGGCGATCATCACTGTGCTGCTGCCGCTGGCGATCACCGGCGTGCTCGGCCTGGCAGCGGTCGTCCTCGTGCACGAGGTCGCCGAAGTCGTCGTCATCGCCAACGGACTGCGGGCTGCGCGTGCCCGCAAGCAATAGGTGTTCCGTCCAACGCCATAACTCAGACATGCGCTACGAGAACCCGCTCTACCTGGCCGAGGAGGTCGCCGCCCTCGACCTGCTCACCGACCAGCGCATCGCCATCGGCATCTCCCGCGGCTCGCCGGAGCAGGCTGTACGTGGCTGGGAGACCTTCGGTTACACCGGCGGCGCCGACCCGCGCGGAGCCGACGTCGCTCACGCCCACACCGCTCAGTTCCTCGATGCCGTCCGGGGCGTCCCTCAGGCCGACCTCGATACCAGCAGCGGCATGACCCCGGGTGCCGGCGCCGGTGCCCGTCTGCGCATCGAGCCGCACGCCCCCGGAGTGGACCGCCGCCTCTGGTGGGGTGCCGGCTCACGGGAGACCGCCGAGTGGACCGCCCGTCAGGGACTCAACCTCATGAGCTCGACCCTCCTGACCGAGGCCACCGGTGAAGGCTTCTCCCACCTCCAGGCCGAGCAGATCCGCCGCTACCGCGAGGCGTGGAAGGAGGCCGGCCACGACTGGACCCCGCGTGTGAGCGTCTCGCGCTCCATCTTCCCGATCGTCTCCGACGTCGACCGCAGATTCTTCGCCCTGCGTGGCGAGGACTCCCGCGACCAGATCGGCATCATTGACGGCCTGCAGTCGACCTTCGGGCGCACCTACGCCGCCGAGCCCGACGTCCTCATCGAGCAGCTGACCCAGGACGAGGCGCTCCATACCGCCGACACCGTCATGCTCACCATCCCCAGTCAGCTCGGCGTCGACTTCAATCTCCACATCCTTCAGGCCTTCGCTGAGCACGTTGCCCCGGCGCTGGGCTGGCAGCCCAACACTGCCGGGCCGGTGACGGGCTACTCCCTGGAGGCGTAGCCACCCGGCAACGGTTACCGTCCCGTCTGGTCGCGATACGGTTCCGTTATGGAGGACGCAGGCGAGCAGGCCCCGGTGGTCGCGTGGATGGAGCACCACCAGGTGGTCCTGTACCTGGGTGCGCTCGTGGCCGGCGCCGTCCTGGGGCTGGCCGCTCCTGCAGCCCGCAGCCTTCTTGAGGTGGCTATCGCCCCGGTACTGGTCACGCTGCTGTACGCGACCTTTCTCGGTGTCCCCTTCCATCGCCTGCGGGCCGCCTTCGCCGACGCCCGGTTCATGACGGCGCTTCTGGTGGTCAACTTCCTGGTGGTGCCGGCGGTGGTCCTGCCCCTGTCCCGGCTGGTGGCCGATGAGCCGGGGCTCCTGGTCGGCACCCTCCTGGTGCTTCTGGCGCCCTGCGTCGACTACGTCATGGTCTTCACCCGTCTGGCCGGCGGCGCATGGTCGTGCATCCTGGCGGCATCTCCGGCTCTCATGCTCATCCAGGCCCTTGTCCTGCCACTGTGGCTGGCCTTCGCCGCCGGCTCACCTGGGGCTCAGGGTGGTGGTATCAGCTGGCAGCCCTTCGCGCAGGCCTTCGTCCTCATGATCGCACTGCCCATGGGGCTATCGATCCTCACACGGCGTGCTTCGCCCCGGTTCCGGTCAGCCGCCCGGCTCGCTTCAGCGACGACGGCGCTCATGGTTCCGCTCATGATGGCGACCCTGGTGCTCGTCGTCGCGTCCCAGGTTCCCCATGTCGCCTCCCGGCCCGACGTCGTCGCCCGGGTTGTTCCCCTCTTTGTGACTTTCGCTCTTGTTATGCCGGCTGTGGGAGACATTGCTGGGCGCATGGCTCACCAGGGACGTCAGGAGCGCCTGGCTCTCGCCTTCTCCGGGACCACCCGTAACTCGCTGGTGGTTCTGCCGTTGGCTCTGGCGCTGCCCGATTCCATGGGGATGGCACCGATTGCGGTGGTGACTCAGACCCTGGTGGAGCTCGTAGTCATGGCGATCGGTGTCCGTCTGCTTCCCCGCCTTATTCGATAGACGGGAGTGTGGAGAAGAAACCGACGCAATGATGTCGAAAAACGACGCGGCCTGTGGGTCTCGGACTTCTCCGAGACCCACAGGCCCCTGTCGTTGAGGGTGGTATCGCCTCTGGATCCCATATTCCAGAGGAGACTCACCCTCCTTCGCCGGAGCGGTTCGCGATCGGGCTCCCTATCAACCCGGGCGACCTCGAAAACCGATCGGTCATCGGGCTCCCCAACCCTCGCGACCGGTTCCGTCCGGCGGCGATCACTATGTAACCCACTGCTCCTGGGGGAGCACTTCAATGTACCTGAGAGTATTCTGGGAATTCGTTCAGTGGATTTCTTTTGATTTTCCGAGGCGGGATATGTGCTTTTCCGAGGGGGTAAATGTGATTAATCTCCGATGTGTTTTAAACACGCGGGCAGTCCCTTTTCTTTGATTCCTTCCAGGTGTTGTTCCGGAAGTGGGGTGTAATGTTCAGCCGTCCAACCGTCAATCAACGGGTGGAAGGCGGTGGTCACCCGGCTCCGCGTGCCGGATGTCGCCGTCCCTCGATCTCTTCAAGGAGCAGTTGCCTATGCCGCAGGTCACCGGAGCCATTCACGAGGTGGGGGTTGACCAGCTCTTCTTCTCCACCACAGACGCGCGTGGCGTCATCCGCCACTCGAACAACGTCTTCATTGAGCTCTCGCGCTACCGGCGTGACGAGCTCTCCGGCGCCCCGCACAACATCATCCGCCACCCGGAGATGCCCGGTGGAGCCTTCAAAGCCATGTGGGACACCCTCAAGACCGGCAGTCCCTTCGCCGCCTACGTGCGCAACCTCGCCGCCGACGGTAGTGAGTACGACGTCTTCGCCACCGTCACCCCGCTGTCCGACGGCGGCTACCTCTCGGTGCGCACCCGGCCGGTGTGCTCCGACCTGTTCGAAACCGCCTGCGACATCTACCGCGACGCTCGTGCCATCGAGGACCAGGCTGTCAATGCCGGGGCCAACCGCCGGGCGGCGGCGGAGGAGGGACTCGGCCGTATCGCTGAGCTGCTGGCCGGGGCGGGTCTGTCCTCCTACGAGGAGTTCCAGAACGCGGCCCTGCCGGCGGAGGTGGCGCGCCGTGAGGAGCTCTCCGAGGGGATTCCGGAGCGCCCCGGCGCCACCGGGGACCTGCGCGTCATGCTCGAGGCGGTGACCACCATCGCCGCGGGGCTCGACTCGTGGATGTCCGGTCAGCAGCAGCTCGCCGAGCTCTCCGCCTCCCTCAAGGCCGCGGGGAAGGGGCTGACCCGAACCCTGGAGGACCCTCGTCTGAGCGCCGAGCGCATCGCCGCCTTGGACCGCTCCGACCCCCGGGTCAAGCCCCTGGCCGACCTGCTGGACCTGTGGACCCAGATGCAGATCCTGGTCAGCCCCCTCGTGGCGCGACTGGTCGACACCCTGGCCCAGCTCGACTCCAATGGCGCCCGGACCCGCTTCCGCATTGCGCTGGCCCGCCTGCACGCCACCATCACCTCGCTGTTCACCGTCGAGCTCATCGACGGCGCCGGAGACCTGCAGTACTCGGCGGAGGCCATCCCCGACCTCATCGAGTCGCTTCGTGACGGCATTGCCGAGATGGAGCGTCAGGCTCAGGCCCACAGCGCGCTCGCGGCCCAGGCGGTCGCCTACATCGGCGAGGCCAGCCGCATGATGACGATCCCGAACCAGCTCCTCATGCTGTGGACCGGTTCTCCCGCGTCGAGCGACCCGGCACTGCCCGCCACCGCCGCAGAGCTCTCCAGCGCCGCCTCCGGCGTCGTCGAGTCCGTGGGACGTCGCCTGGCCGAGCTCGACGAGCTCACCACACGCTGCCAGGCCATTCATGTCGCCGACAACTCCGCGGACCTTCGGGACGCCCTGGAATCCTTCACGACGGCGGCCAGCGCTGTCGCTCCGAGCTGAGTCCTCCGGCGCTCCCGGTGCGGAGAAGTACGCGGGGCGCAGCACGAACACTGCACGGGTGCAGAACGGCGCCGGTTGGTGAACGCTTCCGTTCACCAACCGGCGCCACTGCGCTGACCGAGTGCTGACGCGGGCTCGCCGTCCCCCGACCGAGCTCAGTACTGGTCGGTCTCGGAGTGCGGAGTCTCCTGGATCGTTGCCTCAGTGGATGCCGCACCCGGGGCATCCATGCGTTGTTCCTGCATGGGACTTGCTGGTGGGGTGTACCCGTAGGGCTCGGGCTGCTGAGGTCCGGCGGAACCGGCCATGCTGTGGTGTGCTCCGAAGGCGGCCTGCCCGAGAGGCTCCGTTCTCGCCGGAACGGGAACGGGGGAGGCCCAGCGCAGCTCATTACTGGGAATCTCGTAGGTCACGCCCGGGTAGCGGCCGAACTGCTCCTCGCTGGGCACGCTCGTGGTAGTGGAGTCCAGCACCGCGAGCATCTGCTCCGGCGTCGGCCAGGAACTGGAGCGTTCGTAGCCGCTGGGAACCGAGGGCGGGAACCAGGCGGTCGACGCCGGCGGGCGGATCATGAGTCGTCCCGGCCGGCTGCGGTCGCGCAGGGCGTGGGCGCGCCAGGTGATGACTGGGTGTGAGGACCGCCAGACGGACATGTGCAACCACAGGCCCTTCTCCCGTGTGGCGCGATCTGCCACGGCGTGGGTGTTGACCTCGGCCCCCAGGTACTTGCCGCCGGAGAGGACCCCGACGAGTCCGGGCACGCCCTGAGGTGCATAGGCATAGCCGTGGTTGTCCGCCGTGTACTCCTGGGACCGGCTCAGAGCACTGCCCAGAAATGGAACGTTGCGGCCAAGTGTGACGAACAGCAGACGCAGGAGGGAGATGTGGCCTGCGGCGAGGTGCCCGACCTCGTGTCCGATGACGAAGCGCAGCCCCTCGGGATCGCGGATCCGGCCACCGATCTCGAACATGTCGGAGTGGACGGCCACGAAACGCCGGAAGCCGTGGCCGGCCGCGAAGGCGTTGATCCGACCGTTGCCCATCACCACGTAGGCATCGGGAACCCGGCGCAGGCCGAACTGCCGGGCCGCCTCGACAACCATTCGGTAGCCCTCCGGGAACTGGGTGGGACTCATCTGGACCGCGGTTGCGCGGAGTTTGGCGTACATCATCGCGCGTGCCACCCAGAGGATGATCGGGACGGCGGGTACCAGCAGCAGGAACTGCATGCCGCTGCCCTCCTTGTTGAGGAAGAAATCGCGGACCTGAGCCCCTGGACCGGTCGGTTCTGGTACGGCGATCAGCCAGATCAGCAGTCCGATCCACAGCAGATAGGCCAATCCCGTCGCCACGCTCGTCGCGATCAGCAGCGGGATCTCGGCAGGGTGACGCAGTTCGCGGATTCCCTTGATGCCGTGAACGGTTGCGCCGTTGAACATCCGCGGGCGAGAGGCCGGCGCGGTTGACGGCGTTGAGCCCGGAGAACCGGGAATGGTGGACGGAACAGGTGGTTGCATAGCGGCAACCTAAACGACTCGCATTGAGAATCCTCTCCTGCCGCAGGAGGATCTTCATGCGTCACCTATCCTCCATCTGGTGGGAAATGTGCTCGTTGGTCATTCCCGTCCACCGTTCCCATGGCTCTGACGGTCCTCCAGGAGTCGAGGTGCAGGTGGGACCTGACGCCGTCAATCACGACCCCGTAGGCTCCTGCCCGTGCCGCACTCCGCATCACCGTCATCGCTTCAGCCCTCTCTATCCGGGAATCTGGACCACATCGTGCCCTGGGGCATGCAGATCGCCGTGCGCTACGACAAGGTCCACCCGCCCCGGCGGATCGACGTCGCCGAGGCCGCCGCCCGGGCCGTCGTCTCCCTCCTTGCCTCGCCCGCCTCCGCCTCCGGCGGACCGTGGAGCCCGGCCGTCGAGCACTGGCGCGACGGGCGCATCCGCAAGCTCGTGCGCCGAGCCCGGGGCAAGCGCTGGGAGGAGGTCCAGGGCATCGACGGCGTTACCGTCACCCAGGACGGCCCCACCGGCTGGGGGCAGGCGGCCGCGCGCGCCTTCGTCCCCGGTCCGGTGCGCCCCCTGCCCGGGGCGCTGGCCAAGACCCAGGTGGAGGGCACCCACTTCCCGGCAGGTGACGAGCTGCCCCCGCCGCCCGCCGAGATCACCGCGCGCGTCGCCAAGGACCCCGCTGCGGTCGAGGAGATCACGCTCACGGCGGCGTCGGCCTCCACCGGGGCTCTGGTGACGATCGAGGCCACGCCCCTGCACGAGATGACCTCGGGCAAGCTGGCCGCCCAGTGCGCTCACGCCGCCCAGCTGGCCTGGGAGAGCAGCCTCATACCACCCGCCCTGAGGCGGGCCTGGGCCGATGACGGCTACCGGGTGCGCGTCGTCGTGCCCAGCCGGGAGCAGTGGGAGGCCACCACCCGGCCCGTCAGCGTCACAGACGCCGGCTTCACCGAGCTCGACGGACCCACCGAGACGACCCGCGCCTCCTGGTGAGCGCCGACCTCCTCGCCGGTCTCGCCTCCGACCGGGGTGCTCAGGCCTCGACGGAGGAGGCCGCGGACTTGCGCGCCTGCTCGGGCTCCGGCACCCCGCGGAACACCCACAGCCGGATGAACACGTAGAGGTAGATGCCCTCGCAGCAGGCCGAGATGACGCGCGCCAGCTCCGCATTGACCCCGAACCAGTGCAGCAGCGAGGACAGGCCCAGGATGAAGATGACGTACTGGCTGATGACTCCAGCCATGTAGCCCGCCCCCTGCTCGACGACGTGCCCATGGGCCTGGAAATTCAGCCACCGGTTGAGCAGGAAGGAGTAGACGGCCGCGATGGCGTAGCCGACCGTGACCGCCACCGGGTAGAACCAGTGGAAGTGGTTGTAGAACACCCACAGGCAGGTGATGTCCAGGAAGAAGGCGGAGCCGTTGATGATCGCGTAGCCGATGAAGGTCACCGGCAGCCGGCTGCGCACGAAGCCCGGCAGGACGGAGTGAATCGCCGTGATGAGGCGCAGGAAGACCTCCGGGGCCCGGCGGGCCGTGGAGGCGGAGGACTCGACGGTGGACGCAGCGGCTTCAGCGGTGGTGGTCCCGGGGGCCCGGTCGTCCGTCGCGGTTCCTGCCATGAGGTGTCCTTCCCTGTGAACGCTCCTGTCAGGGCGAGTCTTCCCCGCCCTCGTCGGTTGGGCAAGTTCCGAAAGGAGGAACGGTGGCCCGCCGGCTCATCCTTGTGACGCAGAGCTAGCCGGCATCAGGGCCTGGGCGACCTCGCGGCGCAGGAGCTCGCCGCCGGCGTCGGCCGGGTGGTGGATAGTGCGCAAGCCCACCTTACGGGCCGCGGTGATGTTGGTGGCGCTGTCATCGACGAACAGAGCCTGATCCGCCTCCACCCCTGCGAGCTCCAGCAGCCGCTGGAAGTAGGCGGCATCCGGCTTGGCCACCCCCAGCGTGCAGGAGTAGCCGTCGATGTCGCACAGGCCGTCATAGCCCAGCTGCTCGCGCATCCAGGCCCGACGCTCCCACTGCTGATTGGTGGCCAGGACTGTTGTGTAGCCCGCCTCGCGCAGATCCCCCACCAGCTGCCAGGCCAGAGGATCGGGTGTGGCCCGGTGCCACATCTCCAACAGGTCCGATGTGCGCAGCTCCAGCTCCAGGTTCTTCACCACCCGCTCCAGCAGCTCGGTCAGGGTCTCCCGGCCTGTCAGGGCGTCGGTCTCACCATCGATCATGGCCTGGGCGAAGGCGGGTCCGCCGCCTTGTGTCAGCGCCTCGCCCCACGGGGTGCCGATGAGCTGAAGAACGCCGTCGGCATCGAGCAGGACGGCGCGGACGGGAGAGGACGAGGCGGGCGGGATGACCGGCTGAGAGATGCTCACGCCCCGATTCTGCCCTACCCCACGGTGGATTTCGGCCGGGAGGTCGGTCGGGGCATGCGGCGCACCGGGTGGAAGACTGGGGCCATGACTGATGCCGCCAGCACACCCGCCAGTGCCCCGCCCCACCTCTGTTCCGGCGTCCTCGCCACCGATGCCGGCGCGATCCTGCACGACAACGACGCCTACACCGACTCGCTCATCGACTTCGTCACCGCCTCGCCCAGCTCCTACCACGCCGCCGCCGAGGTAGCCCGCCGCCTGGAGGCGGCCGGCTTCACCCGCGCCGACGAGACCGTCTCCTGGGAGGACGGCCTGCCGCGCCGCGGCTACGTCATCCGCGACGGCGCCATCGCCGCCTGGGTGCTGCCCGAGACACTCGCCCCGGGGACGGGCCTGCGCATCGTCGGCGCCCACACCGACTCCCCGGCCCTCAAGCTCAAGCCCGGGGCCGCCCTCGTCCGCTCCGGATGGCAGCTCATCAACGCCGAGGTCTACGGCGGCCCCCTGCTCGCCTCCTTCCTCGACCGCGAGCTGGGCCTGGCCGGGCGCCTGACCACTCGCGACGGCGCCGTCCACCTCGTGCGCACCGGCCCCATCGCCCGTGTCTGCCAGATCGCCCCGCACCTGGACCGCAGCGTCAACGACACCCTTCACCTGGACCGCCAGACCCACCTGCTGCCCCTGTGGTCACTGGCCGGCCCCGACGCCGCCCCCGACGCCGTTGAGACCCACCTGTGCGAGGTCGCCGGCATCGACGCGGTCGAGCTCGCCGGCCACGACGTCCTGACCTACCCCACCCAGGCACCGGCCCGCTTCGGCCGGGACGGGGAGTTCCTGGCCTCCTCCCGCCTGGACAACCTCTCCTCCGTCCACGCCGGACTGGTCGCCCTCGAGGCGCTCGTGGCCACCGGGGCCGAGCCGGCCGAACCCGTCATCATGGTCGCCTTCGACCACGAGGAGGTCGGCTCGGACACCCGCTCCGGGGCGGGCGGCCCCTTCCTTGAGACGCTGCTGCGGCGCCTGGCCGCGGCCCTAAGGATCAAGGGCGACGCCGTCGATGCCCTCCTGTCGCGCTCGACCTGCGTGAGCGCCGACGCCGGGCACTCCGTTCACCCCGCCTACGCCCACCTGCACGACCCGGCCGTCCAGCCGCTCATCAACCACGGCCCCCTGCTCAAGATCAACGCCCAGCAGCGCTACGCCACCGACGCCGTGGGGGCCGCGATCTGGGCGCGGGCCTGCGCCGCCGCGGGCGTGCCCAGCCAGGACTTCGTCTCCAACAACGCCGTGCCCTGCGGGTCCACCATCGGCCCCATCACCGCCACCCGCCTCGGCGTCACCACGGTCGACGTGGGCGTGCCCCTGCTGAGCATGCACTCGGCCCGCGAGATGTGCGGCGTCAAGGACGGCCCCTGGCTCGCCCAGGCCCTGCACGCCTACTGGCAGGGAGCCTGAGCATGGCAGGGGAGCAAGCGGGCCGCAGGACCCAGCCGGACTCGCCGATCCGCGCCGCGGGCGTACACGGCGCCGCCCCCTGCCCCTGCGGCAGCGGGGGAACCTACGCCCAGTGCTGCGAGCCGTTCCACGACGGCGCCCCAGCGCCCACGGCCCAGGCCCTCATGCGCTCGCGCTACACGGCCTTCGTCGTCGGCGACGAGGACTACCTCTTCCGCACCTGGCACCCGAGCACCCGTCCCGAGGGGCCCTACTGCCACCCCGGGACCCGGTGGACGGGACTGACCATCCACGAGACCGTCGACGGCGGGGCGGACGACGAGACCGGCATTGTGGAGTTCACCGCCACCTACCGCACCGGCGACGGGCGCGGGGGAGTGGTGGACGACGCCCTGCGCGAGCGCTCCCGCTTCACCCGCCGCGCCGGCCGCTGGCTCTACCTCGACGCCGTCGGATAGGGCCGGTGGCTCAGGGCAGCCGGGTCACCGCTCAGCGCCAGGTGCCGCGCCAGTACTGGATGGGCCAGGGGGCCTCGTCCCAGGAACGCGCCCCCAGGTCGGCGGCCCACCGCAGTGGCAGATAGGGATCGCGCAGGGCGGCCCGGCCCACGGCGATCGCGTCAGCCTGCCCGGCGATGAGCGCCTGCTCGGCCTGTGCCGCCTCCTCGATAAGTCCCACGCCCACCACCGGGATATCGCTGCCGGCCACGGCCCGCCTGACCTGCTCGGCCAGCGGCAGCTGGTAGCCGGGCCCCACCGGGACCGCGGCCGGGACGTTACCGCCGCTGGAGATGTGCAGAACGTCGACGCCGGCCTCCACCAGCTCGCGGCTGAAGGCGGCGGTCTCCTCACTGGTCACGCCGCCGTCGGCCCAGTCCGAGGCCGACAGCCGGATGTCGAGCACCGTGTCCGGCCCGATGGCCTCGCGCACCGCCCGCACCACCTCAAGCGGGAAACGCTGCCGGTTCTCAACGCTCCCGCCGTAGAAGTCGGTACGCCGGTTGGACAGGGCGGAGCGGAACTCGTGGATGAGGTAGCCGTGGGCGCCATGGATCTCGACGACGTCGTACCCGGCCTCGACGGCGCGCCGCGCGGCCGCTGCGAAGGCCTCCACCAGTCGGCTGATCCCGGCCTCGTCCAGCTCGGTGGGAACCGCGTGCTCCGGGAAGGGGACCGCGCTGGGGGCCAGCAGCTCCCAGCCCTCCAGGGTGCCGGTGCGCGCGCCCTCCACCTTGGGGCGCCACGGTGGGGTCCCCGACTTGCGGCCGCCGTGCCCGATCTGGATGCCGGCCAGGGCCCCACCGGCGTGGATCGCCTCCACCAGGCGGCGCTGGCCGGCGACCTGCTCGTCGGACCACAGCCCCAGGTCGTTGGGGGACAGACGTCCCTCCGGGGTGACCGCCGTGGCCTCCACGACGATCGTGCCGAAGCCGCCCACCGCGCGGCTGGCGTAGTGGGTCACGTGCCAGTCGGTGACGACACCATCCTGCGCCTCAACCGAGTACATGCACATCGGCGGCAGCCACAAGCGGTTGCGGGCAGTCAGCCCGCGCATGGTCATTGGCTCAAGAATGCGCAGCGCGCTCGAGGTGCTCATGGCCCCACGCTACTCTCCCGACCGCTCGGCCGACATGGGGCGGGAATCACCCGTGCGATGGCGCCATGGAACCCATAGGCTCCCGGGCGTGAGCCCGCGTCCCGTCCCCGTCACCGACTCTGTTCAACGGCCCGTCCCCGTCTCCGGCCCTGTTCTACGGCCCGTCCCCGTCTCCGGCCCTGTTCTACGGCCCGTCCCCGTCTCCGGCCCTGTTCTACGGCCCGTCCCCGTCACCGACCCCAACCACCGGCCCGCTCCCATCACCCACGGCCCCGACGACGTCGCCCTCGTCTTCGAGAGCGGCGGCATGCGCGGGACCTACACGGCCGGCCTCGTGCGCGTCATGCTGGAGGCCGGGCTCTCCTTCCCCTGGGTCGGTGGCATCTCCGCGGGCTGCACCAACACCTGCAACTTCGTCTCCCGGGACACCTGGCGCACCCGCGAGGCCTACCTGGGACTGACCACCGACCCCAAGGCCGGCGGCTGGGGCAGCTTCGTGACCGGCAAGGGCTACTTCAACTCCGAGCACATCTACCTGCACACCTCCGCGCCCGACGAGTCCATCCCCTTCGACTGGGAGACCTTCGCCGCCTCACCGGCCACGGTGCGCCTGGGCGCCTTCCGCTGCGACACCGGCCAGGAGGTCTACTGGGGCTTGGAGGACATGCCCACCATGGCGGACCTGCTGGTACGGGCCCGCGCGTCGTCGTCGATGCCGGTGCTCATGCCCATGGTCGAGGTCGACGGCGCACCCTACGTGGACGGCGCCGTCGGACCCACCGGCGGCTTCGCCATCGACGCCGCCCGCGCCGACGGCTACGACAAGCTGCTCGTGGTCATGACCCGCCCCGAGGGCTACCGCAAACCGCCCATGCGACGCCACGAGATCGAGATCCTCCAGCGGCTCTACGCCCGCTACCCGGCCCTGGTCCAGGCCGTCATCGACCGCCCCGAGAACTACAACCGCACGGTCGAGGAGCTGGAGCACCTGCGCAGCCAGGGGAGCGTCTACCTCTTCCGGCCCGAGCGCATGCCCATCGCCAACGGTGAGCTGCGCTACGACCGCATCGTCACCGCCTTCGAGGCCGGCCTGGCCCAGGCCCGCCGCGAGCTTCCCGCTATCGAGGCCTTCCTGGCGAGCTGAGCTCAGTGCGGCAGGGCTACGCCGTAGCGGGCGATGTCCTGGCCCTCGTCGAAGCCGAAGGTGATGACCGGCGGCACCGGCCGGCCGCCGTCGAGGGAGGCGGCCAGCAGATCCAGGACGTGGCGCTCGTGCGGCGGAACCGCCTCGGGCAGGTCGGTCAGGGAGAACCAGCGCAGGCCCGCGTTCTTGGCCGGCTCACGCACACTCGGCGTGCCCGCCCAGGTCCGCAGCGTGAAGAACAGGTCGATGCGCTGCTCCAGAGCCGCGCCGCCGAGGTCATTGGTGCGGTGCATCGCCGTCAGCGCCGTCAGGTCCTTCGCCTCGACGCGGATCCCCAGCTCTTCGTCGGTCTCACGCACAGCCGTCTCGAGGACACTCTCGGCGGCCTCGACGTGACCCGAGGCGCCGCAGGCCCAGTGTCCGTCCATGTAGCCGGTGCCCTGCCGCAGCTGGAGGAGCACCTGGGGCGCGGTGCTCACCGGGCCGGCGTCCCGGTCGGAGACACCCGGATGGGGGCGCAGGAGGTAGACGTAGGCGGCGGGAACAAGGGTGAAGGAGTGGACGGCCATGACGACCACCGTAGACCAGGTGCCCGACCGGAGTAGGTGGCAGGGTTTGTGGGGAGAACTGTCGGGATATGGGTGACAGGGACTCATGAAACCATCAGGAATGTAGGCGATGCTCCGGTGCAGTCAGTCATCAGTGGCCGTCTGTGGCAATTCTGCAGTGTGCCCGTCCTGGGGGCATCGGAGATTCACCTCGGCGGTAACGCTGCCGGCTCAGCGTCGGACAACTAGGCTTCTACCTGGGGTGACGGGACACTGTGGGCCCAGCCCGCGAACCCGGTTCCACTGCCGATCGTCAGCCGTCGACACGATCAATGATGACCGATGCCGACCCGAGCACGACCGACGCCCCGTTGACGTCGATTGACGACGCTGCCTGAGGAGGACTCGATGCAGACCAGCCTTACTCGGCTCACGGCCGACGACGGAACGCGTCTGGTCGTGCACATCTGGCTCCCCGAGTGGCTCATTGACGGCTCCCTCCTGGTGGCCGACGCTCCCGAGGACGGCGCCCCGGTGCGCCCTATGGCTGCGCCGCACCCGCAGGTCCCCGGCGCCGCCCGCCCCCGGGGCATCATCGTCATCGCCCACGGCATGGCCGAGCACGCCTCGCGCTACGCCCGCTTCGCCGCCTCCGCGGTGGAGGAGGGCTACGCGGTCCTGGCCGAGGACCACCGAGGCCACGGGGCCACCGCCGCACCGGATGGCTTCGGCTTCATCGCCGAGCGGGACGGGTGGGACAGGGTCGTGGCCGACATGGGCACCGTCCTGGACGCGGCCCGGCGGGCCTGGCCCGATGTTCCGGTCTTCCTGGTGGGCCACTCCTGGGGCTCCTTCCTGGCCCGCGACCTGGCCGCCCGCCGCGGCGGCGAGCTGGCCGGCCTCATCCTGTTGGGGACCGGTGCAGGAATCGGTGCGTTGGCCGGCCCCGCCGCAGCGATCTGCGCCGGGGAGTCCCGACTGCGCGGCCCACGCCGCCCCTCCCGGCTGCTCAACGCACTCGCCTTCGGTCCCTACCAGCGGCACTTCGCCCCCAACCGCACCGAGGCCGACTGGATCAGCCGGGACGTTCACGAGGTCGACCGCTACGTCGCCGACCCCTGGTGCGGGTTCGCCTACCCCTCGAGCTTCTACCGCGACATCATTTCAGGGCAGGAGGTCGTCAACACGGCCGCCCACGCCGCGGCAGTGCCCGCGGGGCTGCCCATGCTCCTGGCCTCCGGGGGCCGGGATCCGGTCGGTGCCATGGGACGGGGCGTCCAGCGGGCCGCCACTCTCTATCGCCGCGCCGGCGTACGGGAGGTCTCCGTCATCCTCTACCCGGGCGGGCGCCACGAGCTGCTCAACGAGACCAACCGGGACCAGGTCACCGGCGACATCCTCACCTGGATTGACGGACACCTGCCTGAACTGTGAGAACCACCGGGTGATCGCGGATTCTAAGGCGGATACCCGCGTAATTCTTGTAGGAAACCTACAAGTCGTGGTCTGGCTCTTCGGTGGGAACCGGTCGTTCGTCATGTCGGCGGTCCCCGTATGGTGGAGCCATGATCACCAAACCCTCCACCCCGGCCGCCGGCTCCGCGGCCCGCTCAGAATCCGTTACCAGCGCCGCCAACCCCGCTCTTGTCCGCGTTCGTGAGGTCGGGCTGATCCTGGCCGGCACCGTCGCCCTGATCCTCATCGGTCAGATCGCGATCCCCCTGCCCTTCACCCCTGTGCCGATCTCCATGGGCACCTTCGCCGCTCTGGGCGTCGGCGCCGTCCTCGGTTCGCGCCGCGGCGCCCTGTCCGCGATGCTCCTCGGCGTCCTGGCCGCCGTCGGCGCCCCGGTCCTGGCCGGCTGGAACGGTGGCGTGGGCGTCACCTTCGGCTACGTCATCGGCTACACCCTCATCGCCGCCATCGCCGGACGCGCCGCCACCGTGTGGTCGCGCCACTCCGGCTCCACGACCGCTCGGGTCGCCACTGGCGTCGCCCTCATGCTGCTGGCCTCGGCCTCGGTCTACGTCCCGGGCCTGATCTGGCTGAAGGTCGCCACCGGCGCCAGCTGGGGCACTACCCTGACCCTGGGCCTGGTGCCCTTCATCGTGGGGGACATCCTCAAGTCAGTGGTCGCCACCGGCCTGCTGCCCGTGCGCAGCCGGATTCGCTGACCATCCCCGAACGGCACGAGTCCGACCCTCCGTGTGCCCCGCCGCGCTCTGTGCTCGGCGGGGCACACGGGCCTCAAGGCCCGCTTCCAGGTGGTCGGTGAGGGTTAGAGTGCCCGTATGAGTCAGCCCGAAAGGCGGGCCGTACCCGTCCTGTCCGTCATGGACATGGTCCCCGTCAGCGCCGGATGCAGCCGCACCGACGCCCTCACCGAGATGATCGCCCTCGCTCGAGCCGCCGACGCCGCCGGCTACGAGCGCTACTGGTTGGCCGAGCACCACGGCTCCGCCACCTACCTCTCCTCAGCGACCATCGTCCTCATGGGGCAGGTCCTGGCCGCTACCGAGCGTCTGGGCGTCGCCTCCGGCGGGATCATGCTGCCCAACCACGCCCCGCTCGTCGTCGCCGAGCAGATCGGGACCCTGGCCACCCTCTACCCGGGCCGGGTCGACCTGGGACTGGGGCGGGCCCCTGGCACCGACCGGCGCACCGCCGCCGCGCTGCGCCGAGGGGCCTCCGATCCGGGCCGCTTCGCCGAGGAGATCCTCGAGATCCTCACCTACCTCGGTGACGAGCCCGTACCGGAACGGGTCCCCGGATCCCTCCTCCTGGGCGCCCCCGGCGTTCCCGACGACGCCGTCCAGACACCCGATCCCGACGGCCCCCGGGTGCGGGCCATCCCGGGGGAGGGCACCCACCCGAACGTCTGGGTGCTCGGCTCCTCCGTCAACGGGGCGCGTGTGGCCGGCCGGCTCGGACTGCCCTTCGCCGTCGCCTCGCACTTCGCCCCGGTTCAGGCCGAGGCGGCCATCGCCACCTACCGCTCCGTCCTCGAGTCCCGGACGGAGGACGCCCAAGGACGCCAAGGCGCGCCGGGTGCTCCGCGGGTCGCGGCCGCCGTCAACGTCATGGTGGCTCCCAGCCAGGAGGAGGCCCGCCTGCTGTTCAGCACCGCCATGGCCGCCGCCGCCCGTATCGTCGGCAATCGGCCCGGCCCGCTCGACCCACCCAGCGAGGACCCGCAGGCCTGGCGCGCCTACGCGCCCGGCAGGGAGGGCGCCGTCGAGGCGGCCATGTCCCTGTCCTTCGTCGGGACGGCCGACGACGTCGCCGCCCGCCTGCGTGAGCAGGCCGCCCGGTGGGACCTCGACGAGATCCTCGTGGTCACCTACGCCCACGACCCGGCCCTGCGGCGCCGCTCCTACGAGTTGCTCGCCCAGGCCTGGACCGCCTGAACACGCCAGTTTCTCACGGTTTAACACCTGTTCCACGTGTTGGTCCTGTTTCCTCAGTGGACGTAGTATCCCCGCCTATGGGCGGCGCCTGAGCCCCTCAGTGCGCCGGAAACCCCCTGATCCAGTGACGAATCCCAGTCGGTTCCATGCCCCATGGAGGTCGCATGAACAACGCCCTGACAGTGTCGCGCCGTGGCTTCGGGCTCGGCGCGGCCGCCTTCGGCCTGCTCCTGGTCTCAGGATGCTCGCGCGGATCGAGCTCGACAGGAGGCGGACTGGGCAGCGGCAGCGGCAAGCTGACCCTGGCCTACAACTCCGACGGTCCTCACAAGACCTGGGCCGAGGCCGTGTGCCACTCGGTGTCCAACGTCCTGGGCATCACCATGGAGCCCCTACCGGTGGCCCAGTTCTCCGAGATGCGCTCGGCCATCACCAAGCACACCCTCCTGGGCGCCTTCCGCAGCGGCTGGTCGGCCGACTACCCCTCACTGGAGAACTTCCTCAACGCCACCTTCCAGACCGGTGCCAGCGCGAACGACTCCCAGTACTCCTCGAAGGCCTTCGACGACCTCCTGGCCCAGGCGGCGGGCGCCACCGATCCCCAGACCGCCTACAGTTACTTCCGCCAGGCCCAGTCCCAGCTCTTCGCCGACCTGCCCGGCATCCCGCTGTGGTACCAGAACGGGATCGGCGGCTACTCCCGCAACGCCTCCAACGTCGACTTCAACTGGACCGGTATCCCGGTATACGAGGAGGCCCGCTCCAGCGCCAACGACGGCGTCGTCCTGGCCAATCTCTCCGAGCCGCAGAACTCCTTGCTGCCCACCAACACCAATGAGTCCAACGGTGGGCGGATCCTCGACCTGATCTACGCCGGCCTGATCCGCTACGACAAGGACGGCAACGTCATCAACGAGGTGGCCTCCTCCATCGAGACCAAGGACAACCAGCATTACACGATCACCCTCAAACCGGGCTGGACCTTCTCCGACGGCAGCCCGGTGACATCCGACTCCTTCATCAAGGCCTGGAAGTTCGGAGCCCTGCTGTCCAACGCCCAGCTCGGCTCCTCCTTCTTCGAGAGGATCAAGGGATTCTCCTACGACGAGGACTCCGAGCTGACGGGGCTGACCAAGGTGGACGACCTCACCTTCACGGTCGAGCTGAACGCCCCGGCGTCGGACTTCAAGATCAGCCTGGGGCACTACGCCTACTATCCGATGCCGGAATCCGCCTTCAAGGACCCCAAGGCATACGGCGCCAAGCCCGTGGGCAACGGCCCCTACCGGCTCGTCTCCTGGGACCACGACAGCCGGATCGTCCTGGAGCCCAATCCCACCTACGCCGGCGGGCGAACCGTGGCGAACAAGGGCATCACCTTCAAGCTGTACACGAGCTTGGACTCGGTCTACAACGACTTGCTCGCCGATGCCATCGACATCACTGACGGAGTCCCCGACTCCTTCCTGCCCATCTTCCAGAAGCAGCTGGGCGAGCGTGCCATCAACAAGCCGGCCGCATACTTCCAGGGACTCGCCATCGACGTCACCCACGAGCACTGGAAGATGGACGAGGAAGGGCGCGCCCGCCGCGCCGCCATCTGCCGGGCCATCGACCGCAAGCTCATCTGCGACAAGCTCTACTACGGCACCCGCACGCCCGCCAAGGACTTCACCGCTCCCACCGTTGTGGGCTGGACGCCGGATGTCCCGGGCAACGAGGTCCTCACCTACGACCCGGACGAGGCCAGACGCCTGTGGGCCAAGGCCGAGGCCATCTCCAAGTTCTGAGCGGGAGGAAGAAGGAGACATGCTTCGCTACGTCGCACGCAGGCTGCTGCAGATGGTCCCGGTGTTCTTCGGTGCCACGCTGCTCATCTACGCCATGGTCTTCGCCCTGCCGGGCGACCCGATCGCCGCTCTCGGGGGCCAGCGCTCGCTCAGCCCCGAGGTGATCGACCAGATCAAGGCCAGCTACCACCTCGACAAGCCCTTCATCGTCCAGTACCTGCTCTACCTCAAGGGGCTGTTCACCCTGGACCTGGGCCAGTCGCTGCGGGGGACCGAGTCCGTCCTCGACGTGCTGGTGCGGGCCTACCCGATCACCATCAAGCTCTCCCTCATGGCCCTGGCCTTCGAGGCCGTCGCGGGCATCGGCTTCGGCCTCGTCGCCGGGGTGAGGAAGGGCGGCTGGTTCGACGCCACCGTCCTGGTGCTCTCCCTGGTGGTCATCGCCGTGCCCACCTTCGTCATCGGCTTCGTCCTGCAGTTCATCGTCGGAGTCCGCCTGGGGTGGCTTCCGGTCACCGCCGGTGAGAGCCCCGGCTTCACCGAGCTCCTCATGCCCGCGGTCGTACTGGGCGCCGTCTCCTTCGCCTACGTGCTGCGCCTGACCCGCACCGAGGTGGCCGAGAACCTCACCGCCGACCACGTGCGCACCGCCCGGGCCAAGGGCCTGAGCGGGGCCCGTGTCATGATCGTCCACGTCCTGCGCAACTCCCTGGTCCCGGTCGTCACCTTCTTGGGCGCGGACCTGGGGGCCCTCATGGGCGGCGCCATCGTCACCGAGGGCATCTTCAACATCAAGGGCGTGGGAGGCACCCTCTACTCCGCCATCATCCGCGGCGACGGACCCATGGTCGTGTCCTTCACGACTGTGCTCGTGCTCGTCTTCATCGTCTCCAACCTCCTGGTGGACCTGCTCTACGCCGCCCTGGACCCGAGGATCCGCTATGCCTGAGAACAACACGTCCCCCACCACCCGCCCGGGCCAGGAGCGCTTCGTCATCGCCGACGACGAGATCGGCCTGGGGGCCGTCGACGCCGTCGCCGATGAGTCCGCTCCGGCCTCCGTCTGGGTCGACGCCTGGAGGCAGCTGCGCCGTCGGCCCATCTTCTGGGTGGCCTCGGTGCTCATCGCCGTGGCCGTGGCCTTCTCCCTCGTTCCCGGGCTCTTCGCCCCGCGCGACCCCGGCTACTGCACGCTGGTCAACTCCTACCAGGGGCCCTCCTGGGGCCACCCCTTCGGATTCGACATCCAGGGCTGCGACATCTTCGCCCGTACCGTTCACGGGGCCCGTGCCTCGGTGAGCGTGGGCATCTTCACCACCCTCGTCGTGGTCCTCGTCGGCTCGGCCGTCGGGGCTCTGGCCGGGTTCTTCGGCGGCTTCTTCGACGCGCTGCTCTCGCGCGTCACCGACATCTTCTTCGCCGTGCCCTTCGTCCTGGCCGCCATCGTCGTCATGCAGATGTTCCGCAACGACCGTTCGATCCTCACCGTCATCCTGGTCCTGGCCCTGTTCGGCTGGCCCCAGATCGCCCGCATCACGCGAGGCTCGGTCATGAGCGTCAAGAACGAGGACTACGTGACCGCCTCGCGGGCGCTGGGCTCGGGACGCATGGCCATGCTGCTGCGCCACGTCATGCCCAACGCCGCCGCCCCCATCATCGTGACCGCCACCGTCGAGCTCGGCGTCTTCATCGTCTCGGAGGCCACCTTGAGCTTCCTGGGCATCGGACTGCCGTCCTCGGTCGTCTCCTGGGGCGCGGACATCGCGGCCGCCAAGGACGCTCTCAACAGCCACCCGAGCGTCCTGCTCTTCCCCGCCGGCGCACTGGCCCTGACCGTGCTCGGCTTCATCATGCTCGGCGACGTCGTCCGCGACGCCCTGGACCCGAAGGCCCGCAAGTGACATCCTCCAACGCATCCACCGCCACCGCCTCAGGCGCCTCCGACAAGAACTTCGCCCCCGCGGCCACTTGGAGCGCCGAGAGCGACCCCCTCCTGGAGATCACCGACCTGGAGGTCGCCTTCCGCTCCTCGACCGGGCTCGTGCCGGCCGTGCGCAAGGCGAACCTGACCCTCTACCCCGGCCAGTCCGTGGCCATCGTCGGGGAGTCCGGTTCGGGCAAGTCCACCCTGGCCCATGCCGTCATCGGGCTGCTGCCCGGAACCGGTCGGGTCACCGGCGGCACGATCCGCTTCCAGGGCCGCGACATCACCCACCTGGGCACCCAGGAGCTCACCGCCCTGCGCGGCTCCTCCATCGGACTGGTGCCCCAGGACCCCATGTCCAACCTCAACCCGGTGTGGTCCATCGGCTTCCAGGTCAAGGAGGCGCTGCGGGCCAATGGACTGGCCGGCGTCGCCGACGACCGCCTCGCCAACCTCATGGCCGAGCACACCGAACACACCGGCGAGGCCCGGAAGCCGGCACCTTCGGCCGGCGGGCACATCGACGTCAACGAGCAGGTGGCCCTTCTGCTGGAGCAGGCCGGTCTGCCCGAGGCCTCCCGGCGGGCCAGGCAGTACCCCCACGAGTTCTCCGGCGGGATGCGCCAGCGCGCCCTCATCGCCATCGGTCTGGCCGCCCGCCCCGACCTGCTCATCGCCGATGAGCCCACCAGCGCCCTGGACGTCACCGTCCAGCGACGCATCCTCGACCACCTCCAGACCCTCGTGCGCGAGCTGGGCACCGCGATGCTCTTCATCACCCACGACCTGGGGCTGGCCGCCGAGAGGGCCGAGCACATCGTCGTCATGCACCGCGGCCGGGTCGTCGAGTCCGGACCCAGCCTCGAGGTGCTCCAGGACCCCCGCCACCCCTACACCCAGCGTCTGGTCAAGGCCGCCCCCTCCCTGGCCTCCCGGCGCATCGAGTCCGCCCACGCCCGCGGCATCCAGGTCACCGACGACGAGCTCCTGGGCGCCAGCCTGGGATCGAGCTCCACCGAGGAGATCCTGCGCGTGGAGCACCTCACCAAGGTCTTCGAGGTGCGCGGCGCCAAGGGGAAGGACAAGACCCTCACCGCCGTCGACGACGTCAGCTTCGGTATCCGCAAGGGCACGACGACGGCGCTCGTGGGAGAGTCCGGCTCCGGCAAGTCCACGGTCGCCAACATCATCCTCAACCTCATCGACCCCACCTCCGGCAAGGTGTTCCACGACGGGGTGGACCTGTCCACCCTGGGCCCCAAGGAACTCTTCGCCGTGCGGCGCATCATGCAGCCGGTCTTCCAGAACCCCTACGGGTCCCTGGACCCGATGTACTCGATCTTCCGCGTCGTCGAGGAACCGCTGAGGGTCCACGGGATCGGCACCGCCAAGGAGCGCGAGGCGCGCGTCGCCGAGCTGCTCGACATGGTCTCCCTGCCGCGCTCGGTCATGCGCCGCTACCCCCACGAGCTCTCCGGGGGGCAGCGCCAGCGCGTCGCCATCGCCCGGGCCCTGGCCCTCAAGCCGGAGATCGTCGTGCTCGACGAGGCGGTCTCCGCCCTGGACGTGCTGGTCCAGGCCCAGATCCTGCGCCTGCTGTCCGACCTGCAGGCCGAGCTGGAGCTGACCTACCTGTTCATCACCCACGACCTGGCCGTCGTGCGCCAGATCGCCGACGACGTCGTCGTCATGGAGCACGGGCGGATCGTGGAGGCCGGGGCGGCCGACGAGCTCTTCGCCGATCCGCGCCAGGACTACACCCGTGAGCTGATCCGGGCCGTTCCCGGGGCCGGCATCGACCTCTACGGAGATGAGAAATGATGAGGTCTGAATGAGACCTCAATCGGGGGCGGACCCCTGGTGACGCGGCGGTGGACTCAAGGCCACCGCCGCGTTTTATTTCTCCTCCACTATTAACCATTTGGGTATTTCCTGAATACTGGAAATGTATCCATCGAGTTTCATGCGACAGGTATTGTGACCCCATTCATTTGTTCGTACACGGTGTCACCTCCAACGCCGCCAGGTGCGCCTGCTGCGGGCCAGTGATCCTTGCACCGGTGGGTTGTCCGAAGGAGGAGAACGCATGCTCCCGTACCTGGCGCGCCGGATCGCGAACTACGCGGTCCTGCTATTCATCGCCACGTCGTTGGCCTATCTGTTGGCCTCGGCCTCCCTGGATCCCTCGGCCCTGTGGAACCGCCAGGACCCATCTCTCAACTGGGACGCCATTCACGCCAACCTCGTCAAGTACAACATCAGCCACGACCTGCCCGTGTGGGACCGCTACGTCACCTGGCTGCGCAACGTCGTCCTCCACTGGGACTGGGGCCGCACCCCCAAGGGTGAGCTCATCAACACCCTCATCGGCACCAAGATCTTCGTCTCAGTGCGGCTGGTGTTCCTGGGCGCCGCCATCGGCATGGTCGGGGGAGTGGCCCTGGGGGCCTGGACCGCCACGCGCCAGTACCGCTTCTCCGACCGCGCGATCTCCCTGATCTCCATGATCATCATCTCCACCCCCGCCATGGTCATCGCGATCCTCCTGCAGGTCCTGGCCGTCCAGATCAACCGCACCTCCGGTTACCAGATCTTCGAGTTCACCGGTGAGGGGGAGGGGGCCCTCGGCCGTCTCCAGCACCTGCTGCTTCCCACCTTGTCGATGTCGCTGGGCGGCATCGCCTCCTACTCCCGCTTCCAGCGCAACCTTATGCTCGACACCCTGGGCGCCGACTACGTGCGCACCGCCCGCGCCAAGGGCCTCGTCAAGCGCAAGGCGCTGACCCGCCACGCGCTGCGCACCGCGCTCATCCCCATGGCCACCTACTTCGCATTCGCCCTGGCCACCCTGTTCACCGGCGCCGCCATCACCGAGCGGGTCTACGGCTGGCACGGCATGGGCGAGTACTCCATCAGTGCGATCTCCGGCATGGACATCAACGGGGTGACGGCCGTCGTCGCCTTCTCCGGGCTGTGCACCCTCACCGGTGCGCTCCTGTCCGATGTCTTCGTGGCGATCGTCGACCCGAGAGTGAGGGTGAGCTGATCCATGGCGCGCAACGCTGAACCCAATGGGATGGCCTCCATCGGCAAGCAGATGACGGTGGGCGGCTACGCCGCCGTCGAGCAGGGCGGGGAGGCCCCGCTGAGCCCCGAGGACCTGGGTGACATCACCAAGGAGACCCCCAGGGACTCCCGGCGTCTGACCCGCAGGCAGATCATCACCCGGCGCTTCTGGCGCAACAAGGGAGCCGTCGTCGGCGCGGTCGGCTTCCTGGTCATGGTGCTCTTCGCGCTCTTCGGCGACGCCGTGACTTCCTGGACCTTCACCGACGTCGACTCCTCCGCCTTCCTCCAGGCCCCCAGCGCCGATCACTGGTTCGGCACCACCCAGGGCGGCCGTGACGTCTACGCGATGGTGGTGGAGGGCACCCGCAAGTCCATGATGATCGGCGTCTTCGTCGCCCTGCTCCAGACGGGCGTCGCCGCCGTCATCGGCTCCTCGGCCGCCTACTTCGGCGGCTGGTGGGAGAAGATCGCCCTGTGGGCCACCGACCTGCTCCTGGTGGTCCCCTCCTTCCTCATCATCGCGATCCTCTCCCAGCGTGCCGGAGCCGCCAAGGGCTCCATCGCACTGTTCATCATCCTCCTGGCCGGCTTCGGCTGGATGCTCACGGCCCGCGTGGTGCGTTCCCTGACCCTGAGCGTGAAGAACCTGGAGTACGTCAACGCCGCCCGGTTCATGAACGTGCCCAGTCCCGTCATCATCGCGCGCCACATCCTGCCCAACATCGCCTCCCTGCTCATCGTCGACGCCACCATCAACGTGGCCTACGCCGTCATCAGCGAGACGACGCTGTCCTACTTCGGCTTCGGGGTACAGCCGCCCAACACCTCCCTGGGCACCCTCATCGCAGAGGGGCAGCGCTCGGCGACCACCTACCCCTGGATCTTCCTGGCCCCGGCAGCCGTGCTCGTCCTCATGCTCCTGTGCGTCAACGTCATGGGTGACGGTCTGCGCGATGCCATCGACCCCTCGTCCAAGTCCGGAGGCAAGGCATGACTCCCACGAGTAGCTCCAGCACGTCCACCGAGGCCACGAAGAGCACCGCGGCCGTTCCCGCCGTCGACGCCAGAAGCACCGACGACGCGCTCCCGGACCCCTCCAGCACCGCCCCGCTGCTGGAGGTCGCCGACCTGCACGTCTCCTTCCCCTCCGAGGACGGGCGCGTCAACGCCGTGCGCGGAGTCAACCTGTCAGTCGCCCGCGGTGAGGTGCTGGCCCTGGTCGGCGAGTCCGGCTCGGGCAAGTCCGTCACCTCCACGGCGGTCATGGGACTGCTCGACGAGTCCGCCGAGGTCACCGGGGCGGTGCGCCTCCACGGCACCGAGCTGCTGGGGCGGCCCGACGGCTACATGTCCCGCATTCGCGGCTCCCAGATCGCCATGGTCTTCCAGGACCCGCTCAGCGCCCTGACCCCCGTGTACACGGTGGGCGCCCAGATCGTCGAGGCCCTGCGGATCCACCATCCCGAGATGAGCGAGGCGGACGCCCACAAGCGCGCCGTCGAGCTGCTCGACCTGGTGGGCATCCCCAACCCGCAGGTGCGTGCCAAGGCCTACCCCCACGAGTTCTCCGGCGGCATGCGCCAGCGGGCCGTCATCGCGATCGCGATCGCCAACGACCCCGATCTCATCATCGCCGACGAGCCCACCACGGCTCTCGACGTCACCATCCAGGCCCAGATCCTCGACGTGCTGCGCACCGCCCAGAAGGAGACCGGTGCCGGCGTCATCATGATCACCCACGACCTGGGGGTCGTGGCCGGCATGGCGGACCGGGTGGCCGTCATGTACGCGGGGCGCATCGTGGAGACCGGCGACGTCGACGACATCTTCTACCGCTCGCGCATGCCCTACACGATCGGCCTGCTCGGCTCCCTGCCCCGTCTGGACGCGCGCAAGGACTCGGCCCTGGCCACCCTCGAGGGCAACCCGCCCTCGCTGCTGGAGCTGCCCCGAGGATGCCCCTTCATCCCCCGCTGCCCCATGGCCCAGGCCGAGTGCGCCCAGGAGGAGCCGGCGCTCACCCTCGTGGAGCGCGACGGGACCGACGGCGAGGAGACCCGCTCCGGCGCCCAGTACTCGGCCTGCCGCCGCCGCGACGAGATCGAACGGGACCAGCTCGACTACTCCCACATCTACCCCGTCCCGGCTCTCAAGACCGCCGAGACCATGAGCCTGCCGCATGCCGAGCGCCCCGAGGTCCTGCGCGTCACCGACCTCGTCAAGGAGTTCCCCCTCATGAAGGGAGCCGTCTTCAAGAGACGCGTGGGCACCGTCCACGCCGTCGACGGCGTCTCCTTCGACGTCCGCCGGGGCGAGACCCTGGCCCTGGTCGGCGAGTCCGGCTGCGGCAAGACCACCACCCTCATGGAGGTCCTCTCCCTCCAGGCGCCCCAGGAGGGCAGGATCGTGGTCCTGGGCAAGGACACGGCCGACCTGGGGCGGGCCGAACGCCGCCAGGTGCGCCGCGACCTGCAGATCGTCTTCCAGGACCCCATGGCCTCCCTGGACCCGCGCCTGCCGATCTTCGACATCATCGCCGAGCCGCTGCGGGCCAACGGTTGGAAGAAGACGGACATCGGGCCGCGCATCGAGGAGCTCATGGAGCTCGTCGGGCTCGAGCCCAGTCACGCCAACCGCTACCCGCGCAACTTCTCCGGCGGGCAGCGTCAGCGCATCGGCATCGCCCGCGCCCTGGCCCTCGAGCCCAGCCTCCTGGTCCTCGACGAGCCGGTCTCCGCCCTGGACGTGTCCATCCAGGCCGGCGTCATCAACCTGCTCGACGAGCTGCGCGCCACCATGGGGCTCAGTTACCTCTTCGTGGCCCACGACCTGTCAGTGGTGCGCCACATCGCTGACCGTGTCGCCGTCATGTACCTGGGGCGGATCGTGGAGATCGGCGACGTCGACACCATCTTCGAGGCCCCGGCCCACCCCTACACCCAGGCCCTGCTCTCGGCGATCCCCATCCCGGACCCGGCCAAGGAGCGAGGTCGCAGCCGCATCGTCCTGGAGGGCGACCTGCCCAGCCCCGCCAACCCGCCCTCGGGTTGCCGCTTCCGCACCCGCTGCCCGAAGTTCGCCACAGGACTCACCGACGACGAGCGTTCGGCCTGCCTGGGAGCCATGCCGGAGTTCCGCTCCCAGGGCGAGGACCACGAGGTCGCCTGCTACTACCCCGAGCGCACCGCGGTCTTCTGACGTCCCCCGCCCCCGAGTCCACCCATCGCACTGTCCACCGATCCTGCCCACCACCGCGCGCCGACGACGGCGCCCATAGTGAACGGAGATTCCCATGAAGCTCAACCGCCGCATGTTCCTCGCCACGACGACCTCCGCGGCCGTCCTGACCGCCCTGGCAGCCTGCGCCAAGAACGGCTCCGGCTCCTCGGGCTCCACCGCCGGCGTGCCCACCGCCGCCCCCGAGGAGCTCCAGGACGGGGGTACGCTGCGCTTCGGCATCGGCTCGGCGCCGGCGAACTGGAACGCCGCGACCGTGGACGGCAACGTCGTCGACGTGTGGCTGGTCATGAAGTTCGTCTCCCCCTTCGTCGTCGACTGGGCCGCGGACGGCAAGGCGACGCCGAACCCCGACTTCCTCACCAAGCTCGAGGCCGCGGAGGTCGGCGGCAAGACTGTGGTCACCGTGGCCGTCAACGAGAAGGCCACCTGGGGCAATGGGCGCAAGTGGGACTCCGAGGACATCAAGGTGTTCTTCGACCACGTCAAGGACCCCAGCTACTCCTGGGCCACTGTTGAGGGACTCGACAAGGTCGAGAAGGTCGAGGTCGTGGACAAGCAGACCGCCAAGGTCACCTTCAACTCGGTCTACCCCGACTGGTCCAATGCCCTGGCCGGCGTCACCCCCAGGGAGCTCATGGCAGATGCCAAGACCTTCAACGAGTCGATGGCCGGCGCCACCAAGTTCAACAACGACTACTTCGCCGGCCCCTTCAAGATCAAGAGCTACGACGAGTCCAAGCAGGTCATCACCCTGGAGCGCAACGACAAGTGGTGGGGCGCCACCCCCAAGCTCGAGACCGTCACCCTGCACGTCCTGGACGACTCTGCCTTGGGGCAGGCCTTCGCCAACAAGGAGATCGACGTCCTGGACTACATCTTCTCCGCCGACGTCTACCAGCAGGCCAGTGGCCGCGACGACGCCGAGGTCCGCCAGAACACCGGCCTGCAGTGGCGTCACATCATGTTCAACGCCTCCTCCGGCCCCTTGGCGGACAAGGCAGTGCGCCAGGCCATTGTCCGGGCCTGCAACCGCGAGGCCATTGCGGCCTCCGACCTGGCGGGCCTGCCGGTGGACGCCAAGAAGACTCTCCTGGGCAACCGCTTCTTCCTGCCCGTCCAGGAGGGCTACCAGGACAACTCCACCAGCTGGGGCCACGACGTCGAGGCCGCCAAGAAGCTGCTCGACGGCGCCGGCTGGGTGGCCGGATCCGACGGCGTGCGCGCCAAGGACGGCAAGAAGCTCGAGCTGGTGATGACCATCCCCTCCAACGCCCCCGTGGCCACCAACGAGGCCAACCTCCTCCAGAAGCAGCTGAACGAGGTCGGCATCAAGCTCAGTGTCTCCACGGTCGAGATCGACAAGTACTTCCCGGAGTACATCAACAAGAAGAACTACGCGCTGACGGCCTTCACCACCGAGAAGACCCAGTACCCCCTGGCCAACGCGGGTCAGTACTACGCCTCGACCAGCCAGTCGAACTACACCGGCCTGTCCGTCCCCGAGGTCGACCAGTACGTCGCCAAGATCGGCTCGACCCCCGACGGCGCCGAGCGCAACAAGCTCGCCAACGAGCTCGACAAGGTCCTGTGGGAGAACGTCTTCAACATCCCGATCTACCAGCGCATGCAGCTGACCGCCGTGCCCAAGACGTTGCGCAACTTCGGCGCCCAGGGACTGGCCTCCTTCCGGCCCGAGCGCATCGGCTACGTCAAGAGCTGAGCCGGTGCCCGCAACCGGACCGGATGACGACGGACGAGAGCTGGTGCGGCATGATGCGCCCGTGCAAGAAGACGTGTCCACAACTGTGCCCCCTGTCATGCCGACCGTCGTCATCCGGTCCCTGCCGGCCCGCCTCGGCACCGTCCTCATCGGCCTGGCCGCAGGGGGGATGTCCCTGACGATCGGCCTCGCCGACGGCGCCGCCCACGGGCTGCGCACCCTGGCCTGGGCGGGAACACTCACCTTCCTCACCTGGCTGCTGTGGTGGGCCCCGCAGATCACCCTGGCCCCGCAGGCCCTCACCATCCGCAACGCCTGGCGCACCCACGTGCTGGGCTGGGACGAGGTCGAGCTGTGCCGCACCCGCTGGGGACTGGCGGTCATCACGCCCGACGACGTCGAGGTGCGCGCCTCGGCCGCTCCCCGCCGCGGCGGCATGGCCGAGTCCTTCCGGCGCCGCCAGGCGCTGCGCGAGCAGCAGGAGCGGCGCGACGGCCTGCGCGACTCCGAACCGGCCCCAGCGGTGCGCCCGGAGTACCTCTCAGGGGAGGGGACTCACCGCACCAACCTCGACACCGGCGACGCCGGAGCCCTCATCGAGGCCTACGCCGAGCAGGTGCGCAGCCGTCCTGGTCGGGCCGCCAATGAGGTGGCGCCGGGCACGACCACCGGCGTGACCAGCAGCCTCAACCGTCCGGTCGTCATCGTCGCAGTGCTGCTCGCCGCCGCGCTCGCGGCCGTGACCGTGCTCCTATGACCCGCCCCATCAGCGCCTTGGTGTACTTGGTGAACGGCGGCGAGACGGACGAACACGTACTGGCTGCGTGGCGGGAAGGGTAGCCGAATGAAGCTGATGGCGGAGGAGTACGTCGTTGAGTTTCTTGTGTCGCGAGGCCTGTATGTCCTGGCGAATTCGGCGGTTCCCGCATTGCTGGCGATAGCTGTGGCGTCGGAGGGCTACAGCGCCTCCGGCGTCGGGCTGGTCCTCGGCGTGGGCGCGCTGCCGGGTATCTTGGGTGCGTTGCTGGCTCCGCAGATGCTGGTTCACGTCAGCCCCAAGACCATGTTCGGCGGTGCGGCAGCCGCATGGGTCGTCATCTGCGGCGGTATCGCGATGCTGAGTCATGCCGGCTCGGTTGGGCTCGGCGTGTACGTCACTGTGTCATTCGCCTTGGAGTTCGTCGCATCGATCATGTACCCAACGATGGGGTCCTATGTCGCAGACCTCGTGCGGTCGGATCTGTTGGATCGGATGAATTCCGCCAGGGCTGTTGTCGCTGGTCTGTGCGCGGTCGCCGGCCCTGGACTCATTGCGGTGGTGCAGTCATGGCGAGGTGTTGCCGACGCTTGGTGGCTGGTCTCCCTGCTGATGCTCGCGTGCCTGCTGTCGCAGATCCGCCTGCCGAAAGGGCGCAGAACGGGTCGTGCGGATCGCGTCACCGCGCTGAAGCGGGGCCTGCGGGTCGCCGCACGTTCCCGAGGTGTTCTCGTTGTGCTGGTCGGCTCCGGTGTGTGGCACTTTACGGTGTGGGGGAGTTACATGACGATATACCCGGTGATGCTGCGCGATGATTATCGGGCGTTATGGTTCATCGGAGTCAGTGAGTCCTTGTTTGCGGTCGGTGGAATCGTTGGGTCCTTGCTTCGTGTGCCATCCCGCTTGTCGCGCCCGGTGTTGTGCCTGGTTGCGCTCCTCAGCTTCGTACCGGTTCCGGTCGGCGTGGTGCTCGGTGCGCCTCTTTGGCTTGTCGCGGCGTTGGTATGTGTGTCGAGTACTGTGATTGCGTCGACGGCGGTGGCGTGGGAGACGTTTCTTCAGTCTCGAGTTGAGCGTGACGCGCTGCCCTCTGTCTTCGCCTTGGACTACCTCGCCGGGGATGGTGTTGCGCCGCTCGGCTACGTGGCTGTTCCCGCCCTCGCGGTGTGGCTGGGCCAGGGTGCGGGTGTGCTGACGACCGCCGGGGCATGCGTATTGGTGCTGCTCGGGTGTCTGTGGGCGTGCGCCGTCTCCCCGGAGGTGGAGCAAGTCGAGCCGGCTGTGGAGTGACCGGCGGCTCGTGGCTCGCAGTCCCGCCCGGCGGTTGATGCCGTCGGCTCCTGAATGGTCGAGGTGAGAGGCGGCACAGGCCGGGTGTCGGCCCTGCCATGGCAGGTCGCGACCGGCGTCCTCTAGTCTTTCCCTGTTTCATGCCCTGTGGCCGGTGCCGTGAGAGGTGCCTGGCCCGCGGCGTCCCCCACCGGAAGAAGTGCCCCCTATGAGCGTGCGCCAGGACCTGCGTAACGTCGCCATCGTCGCCCACGTCGACCACGGCAAGACCACTCTTGTCGATGCCATGCTCTGGGAGGCGGGCGCCTTCGGGGCCCGGGCCACCGAGGAGACCACCGGCGAGCGCGTCATGGACTCCGGTGAGCTGGAGCGCGAGAAGGGCATCACGATCCTCGCCAAGAACACGGCGGTCCACTACTCGGGCCCCTCGGCCGCGGACGCCGGCTGCCCCGAGGGCATCATCATCAACGTCATCGACACCCCCGGTCACGCCGACTTCGGCGGTGAGGTCGAGCGCGGGCTGTCCATGGTCGACGGCGTCGTCCTCCTCGTCGACGCCTCCGAGGGGCCCCTGCCCCAGACCCGCTTCGTGCTGCGCAAGGCCCTGGCCGCGAACCTGCCGGTCATCCTCGTGGTCAACAAGGTGGACCGCCCCGACTCCCGGCTCGACGAGGTCGTCGCCGAGTCCACCGACCTGCTGCTGTCCCTGGCCAGCGACCTGGCCGACGAGCACCCCGACATCGACCTCGACGCCGTCCTGGACGTTCCCGTCATCTACGCCTCCGCCAAGGCCCGCCGCGCCGACACCGAGGCCCCGGCCGACGGCGAGCTGCCGGCCAGTGAGAACCTCGAGCCGCTCTTCCGCACCATCATCGAACGGATCCCCGGCCCCTCCTACGAGGACGGCGCGCCCCTGCAGGCCCACGTCACCAACCTGGACGCCTCACCCTTCCTGGGGCGTCTGGCACTGCTGCGCATCCACAACGGCACCCTGCGCAAGGGGCAGACGGTGGCCTGGGCCCGCCACGACGGCTCGCTCACCTCCGCCCGCGTCTCCGAGCTCCTCGTCACCGAGGGCCTGGACCGCAAGCCCGCCGAGGAGGCGCACGCCGGTGACATCGTCGCCGTCGCCGGGATCGAGGACATCACCATCGGCGAGTCCCTCGTCGACCCCGAGGACCCGCGCCCCCTGCCGCTCATCACCGTGGACGACCCGGCCATCGCCATGACCATCGGCATCAACACCTCCCCGATGGCCGGGCGCACCAAGGGCGCCAAGGTCACCGCCCGCCAGGTCAAGGACCGCCTGGACCGTGAGCTCATCGGCAACGTGTCCCTGCGGGTCCTGCCCACCACCCGGCCCGACGCCTGGGAGGTGCAGGGACGCGGCGAGCTGGCACTGGCGATCCTCGTGGAGCAGATGCGCCGCGAGGGATTCGAGCTGACCGTCGGCAAGCCCCAGGTGGTCACCCGCACCATCGACGGCAAGCGCCACGAGCCCATCGAGCGCATGACCATCGACGTCCCCGAGGAGTACCTGGGCGCCGTCACCCAGCTCATGGCCGCCCGCAAGGGCCAGATGGAGACCATGACCAACCATGGAACCGGCTGGATCCGCATGGAGTTCCTCGTGCCGGCCCGCGGCCTCATCGGCTTCCGCACCCAGTTCCTCACCGAGACCCGCGGAACCGGCATCGCCTCCTCCATCGCCGAGGGATACGCCCCCTGGGCCGGGCAGATCGTCTCGCGCACCACCGGCTCCCTCGTCTCCGACCGCGCCGGGGCCGTGACCGCCTACGCGCTCATCCGCCTGCAGGACCGCGGCAGCTTCTTCGTCGAGCCCACCCAGGAGACCTATGAGGGCCAGGTCGTGGGGGAGAACCCCCGCGGCGAGGACATGGACGTCAACGTGGTCCGCGAGAAGCAGCAGACCAACATGCGCTCCTCCACCGCGGACACCTTCGAGGCCCTCGTGCCTCCGCGCCGCCTCACCCTGGAGGAGGCCCTCGAGTTCGCGGCCGACGACGAGTGCGTCGAGGTCACCCCGGAGGCCGTGCGCATCCGCAAGGTCATCCTCAACTCCCAGGAGCGTTTCCGCGAGAACGCCCGTCGTCGCCGTGCCGAGGCCTGAGAGGAACCGCCGCCCATGAGCCAGTCCGTCAACCGCGGGGAGAAGTCCGCCGCCTCCGAGGTCGCAGCCGACGTCGTCGAGCCGGCTGAGCCTGTCAAGCCGGCCAACTCCGTCGAGAGGGAGGCCGAGGAGCCCGAGAAGACCCCGGCCGTCGTTGAGCAGCCCGAGGGGAGGGGTGCTGGGGCTGACTCCGCCGAGGGCGGGCGCGTTGATGACACGCCGACTCTCAACCTCGATGACGAGTCTCAGGATGAGTCGGCTGAGGAGCCCGGCGGCGAGGCCCAGGAGGAGCAGCCTGCCGATATTGCCGAGGTCGTCAAGCCCGTCGAGGCGGCTGAGTCGGCCCAGTCCGCTGAACCCGTCGAGTCGGCCGGGTCCGTCGAGGAGGCTCCCGTCGTCGCCGAGCAGCCCGAGGAGAGGACTCCCGTCACCGAGGACACTGGCGAGGTCGCGGATCAGGGCGTGTGCGAGGCCGCCTCCCCTGCTGACGAGTCCGATGAGGCGACCGATTCCGAGCCGGCCGCCGCCGATACCGCAGTCGCTGAACCGGTGACGACGCCGGTGTCGACGAGCGTCTTCGACGAGGCCACCACCCCTGCCGAGGCCCTCTCACCCTACGAGTCGATCAGTGCCGATGCAGCGGCCGAGCCCCGGCAGGGCAGCGCATGGAGCCCCGACTCCGGCGGCATGCCGCCATCGATCGCACCGAAGAGCCCGGCATCCGGGGCGTCGCCCTCGACGCCCGTGCAGGCCACGCCCGCCGTCGTCGACGCCGCCGGAACCGCTGAGGCCGCTGCGACCACCGAGGCATCCCCGGCCACCGGAACCGTCGCGGCCCCGGTCTCGCCGGGGCGGGAGCCCATCGGGGGCGCTACTGATCCGGTGGGGGAGAACGCTGTTCCCGCCGCCGTCCCCGGGCCTCTGGCCACGGCTGAGAGGGTGCAGGAGCCCGTGAAGGCCCACGTCACGCAGAAGACCAACGGTGCGGCCGCCGGATCGAGCGCCTCGCGCCGTCGGCGCCTCATTCCCGCCGCCTGCGCCGCCGGGGCCGCCGCCCTGCTGCTGGCCTGGGGCGGCATCGCCTGGTGGACCACCCAGCACATCGCCTCGGGCACCACCGTCTCCGGTGTCGACGTCTCCGGCCTGAGTTCCAAGGAGGCCCGCGACCGCATCAGCAAGGGCGTCGGTGACCAGCTCGCCCAGCCCGTCACCCTCACCGTCGGGCAGGGGAGCGCCGAGCTCGTGCCCGCCAAATCAGGCGTCTCGGTCGACACCAACGCCTCGGTCAAGAAGCTCACCGGGTTCACCCTCAATCCCGTCACCCTGACCCAGCGCCTCGGCGGTCAGCGCACCGACGCCGTCATCCGGGTCGATTCCACCGCCCTGCGCGGCGCCCTGGAGGACCGGGTCGACACGATGGCCAACGGTGCGGTCTCGGCGACCGTGACCCTGGAGGGCACCAAGCCGGTCACCACCCCTGCGAGCAACGGCATCGGCCTCGACGTCGATGCCTCTCTCAAGCAGCTCGCCGGCACCTGGCCCCTGGGGAAGAAGACCCTCGCCATGGCCGAGGGCACTGCGATCCCCGCCATCACCGATGAGGAAGCCACGAAGTTCGTCGACGGCACCCTCACGCCGCTGCTCTCCAGCGGGCTGACCGTGAATGCGGCGAGCGCCGGCGCACAGAGCAAGAATCCCGGTGCGGCCGCGGCCTTCTCGCCGCAGGACACCGCCGCGATGCTGAAGATCTCCTCCGAGGGCGGCACCTTGAGCGCCACCTTCGACCCGACCGCGCTGCGCGACGCCGTCGTCGCCAGGGTCGGCCAGGTCGAGACCCCGGTCCAGAACGCGACCTGGAAGATCGATGGCTCCGCCACCGGCGCCCCCGGGGCGCGTCCCCAGTATGTCCCCGCCGCCCAGGGCAAGGTCATCGACACCGCGGCCCTGTCCGCAAGCCTGCTCAAGGCCGGCACCTCCGCCACCGATGCCGCCGGTCGGACCGTGACCCTGCCGATGGTCGTGGCCGAGCCGACGGTGACGACACCGCAGAACGAGTGGGGCATCAGCGAGGCGATCGGCGAGTTCGCCACCCCGTACAACGCCGGGGACGCGCCGCGCACGCAGAACCTCACTCGCGGAGCCGAGCTCGTCAACGGCACGGTCGTCAAGCCCGGCGAGGTCTTCTCCCTGGAGAAGGCCCTCGGCGAGGTCGACTACGAGCACGGGTTCGCCGCCGCCGGGGTCATTCAGAACGGAGAGCATGTTGACGCGATGGGAGGTGGACTCAGCCAGGTGGCCACCACCACCTTCAACGCCGGTTTTGAGGCCGGGATGGATGACACCGAGCATCATCCCCACCAGTACTACTTCGAGCGTTACCCGGCTGGGCGTGAGGCGACCCTGTGGACCGGCAATCTCGACATGAAGTTCACGAACTCCACGCCCCACGCGGTACTGGTCCAGGCATGGCTGGACGGTGAGCAGATCCACGTGCGGATGTGGTCCACGAAGTACTACGACGTGTCGATCACCTCCTCAGAGCGCTCCAACTTTCGTCCTGTGAGGACCGAGCACGGGTCCGGTCCCAACTGTGAACCCACCTCCGGGGGGCAGCCGGGATTCGACATCACTGTCACCCGCACCCGCAAGCACGACGGCAAGGCCCTGCCCGACGACGTCCTGACCACCAAGTATGACGGCGATGTCGATATGATCTGCAACTAGTGCTGCGTGAGTCTGCGGCTCCTGTGACGGCGGGCATGCAGATCGGGATGCATCGATTGTTGCCTATGACATTCGCGCCGCGGTAGTGACGTAATCGCGGTGTGACAACCCTGAGTTTTCGGCGTGCTGACGGCCACTCTCTCACCTCTTGGGTCGACGGGCACTGGGGGACCATACTTGCTCCGACCCCGCCCACCCGCGCGGGAGGATCCCCCCAGAGGAGAAAGGACACTGCTGCTATGACGTACGTCATTGCCCAGCCCTGCGTCGACGTCAAGGACCGCGCCTGCGTCGACGAGTGTCCCGTCGACTGCATCTACGAGGGTGAACGCAGCCTCTACATCAACGCCGACGAGTGCGTCGACTGCGGAGCCTGCGAGCCCGTCTGCCCCACCGAGGCGATCTTCTACGAGGACGATGTTCCCGAGGAGTGGGAGGACTACACCCGCGCCAACATCGACTTCTTCGAGCTCAAGGGACTGGGCTCGCCCGGGGGTGCCCAGAGGACCGGTGCCCTGGACTACGACGACCCCATGATCGCCGCCCTGCCCCCGCAGAACGTGGAGTGGAGAGAGGCCAACGGCTACTGAGTCGACGGGCGGGGCCGGGGTGGAGACGCCCCCGGCGTGTGAGGAAGAATCAGGGTCCGTGACCACCAGTGCGACACCTGAGACCGTCCCCAGCCACCACCTGCCCCGCCGGCTCGCCCTGCCCGACTTCCCCTGGGACTCTCTGAGCCCCTACCGGTCGCGGGCCGCCCAGCACCCGGACGGCGTTGTCGACCTCGCGGTGGGCACGCCCGTCGACCCCACCCCCGAGATCGCCCGCAACGCCCTGTCCACGGCAGCCAACGCCCCCGGCTACCCGACGGCGGTCGGCGCCCCCGTGGTACGTGCCGCCATCACCGAGTGGATGGAGCGACGTCGGGGCGTGGCCGGCCTGGGCGAGGACGAGGTCATCCCCACCATCGGCTCCAAGGAGTCCGTGGCCCTCCTGCCGCTGCACCTGGGGGTGCGCCCCGGCGACCTCGTCCTGCACCCGCGAGCCGCCTACCCCACCTACGACGTCGGCGCCCGCCTCGTGGGGGCCACCCCCGTCCCCGTGGACACCGACGCCGACCCCGCCACCTGGGGCATCTCCGAGGACGCACCCGTGGCCATCGTCTGGCTCAACAGCCCCGGCAACCCCGACGGTCACGTCCTGAGCGTCGAGCAGATGGCTCGGATCGTTGCCTGGGCTCGGGCGCGGGGCGCCGTCGTCATCTCTGACGAGTGCTACGCCGAGCTCGGGTGGGAGTCGCCGTGGGACACTCAGCCGATCCCGAGCCTCCTGGATCCCCGGGTCGGAGGGGAAGTGGGCCGAACCGGTCTGCTCGCCCTGTACTCCCTGTCCAAGCAGTCCAACCTGGCCGGCTACCGGGCGGCCTTCCTCGCCGGTGACGCGGAGCTGGTGGGCGCCGTCACCGAGGTGCGCAAGCACACCGGGATGCTCATGCCGACTCCGGTGCAAGCGGCCCTCGTGGCCGCCCTCGGCGACGAGGCTCATATGGACGTGCAGAAGGAGGTCTACCGGGAGCGCCGCGAGGTGCTCGTCGAGGCGACCGCCGCCGCCGGGCTCGTCAACGACCCGGCCTCCGTGGCCGGCCTGTACCTGTGGCTCCGGGGACCCGAGTCGATGAGCGCCTACGAGCTCGTGGGGGCCTTCGCCGAGCTCGGGATCGTCGTGGCCCCCGGTGACTTCTACGGCGAGGCCGGGGCCGGGCGGGTGCGCATGAGCCTGACCGACACCGACGAGCGCGTGGCCGCCGCCGCCGCGCGCCTGCGCTCGCCCGAGGCCGCCGCCCTCTTCGCCGGCTGAGGCTGGAACAGCCGACCGAATCAGCCGCCGCCGGGCTTGATAAATTTATCAGGCGCGGATGGGTGTCCAGCTGCTGCGCCCGGCGGGCTGATCCGGGCTGATCGGCCGATCCGGTCGCCCGCGGTGGGTCCATGAAACGACACCGTGACAGTGCACCCCGTACAGTGGGCGCTGGGCCTGCCGGAACCCCGTGGGCCCAGGTCTCGCCGTCGCGATGCGTGCGGCCCCGAGCCCCAGGAGGCATGATGACGAGCACCCCCACCCCCACCCCCGCCGCGGCTGAGCAGGCGGAGCAGAGCCGGTCCGGCGTCGTCGGCGGTCCTGGCCTGCTGGCCGTTGACGGCAAGAACCTCGAGCTGCCGCGCACCCCGGCGACCGACGGTGCCGACGGCCTGGGCGTGTCCAAGCTGCTGGGATCCACCGGCGTGGTGACGCTCGACCCGGGCTTCACCAACACGGCGTCCTGCACCTCGCAGATCACCTACATCGACGGCGCGGCCGGGATTCTGCGCTACCGCGGCTACCCGATCGAGGAGCTGGCCAAGTCCTCGACCTTCCTGGAGGTCGCCTACCTCCTCATCAACGGCGAGCTGCCCGACCGCGAGTCCTTCGCGCGCATGGAGCGGCGCATCTCGCGCCACCGGCTCCTGCACGAGGACTTCCGCGGCTTCTTCACCTCCTTCCCCTCCTCGGGCCACCCGATGGCGATCCTCCAGGCGGGGATCGCGGGCCTGGCCACCTACTACGAGGACACCCTCAACCCGCACGACCCCTACGAGCGCGAGCTCGCCACCGTGCTGCTGCTGGCCAAGATGCCCACGATGATCAGCTACATCGCCCGGCGCGCCATCGGCCTGCCGCTGCTCTACCCCGACCCGCAGCGCTCCTACGTCGAGGACTTCATCCGCCTGACCTTCGGGATGCCCTACCAGTCCTACGACATCGACCCGGCCGTGGTGCGCGCCCTGGACATGCTCCTCATCCTGCACGCCGACCACGAGCAGAACTGCTCGACCTCCACGGTGCGCCTCGTGGGCTCGGCCGACGCCAACATGTACGCCTCCGTGGCCGCGGGTGTGGGCGCCCTGTCCGGGCCGCTGCACGGCGGCGCCAACGAGGCCGTCCTGCGGATGCTGGACACGATCCAGAGCTCGGGGATGAGCACGGCCGAGTTCGTCCGCAAGGTCAAGGACAAGGAGGACGGCGTGCGGCTCATGGGCTTCGGCCACCGGGTCTACAAGAACTACGACCCGCGCGCCGCCATCGTCAAGGAGACCGCCCACGACGTCCTGACCCGCCTGGGCTCCGATGACGGCGACCGCAAGCTCGAGATCGCCATGGAGCTCGAGGAGACGGCGCTGCGCGACGAGTACTTCGTCTCGCGCAGCCTCTACCCGAACGTCGACTTCTACACCGGCCTCATCTACCAGGCGATGGGCTTCCCCACGAAGATGTTCACGCCCCTGTTCGCCCTGGGGCGCCTGCCGGGCTGGATCGCCCAGTACCGCGAGATGATCGCCGACCCCGCCAAGCGCATCGGCCGGCCCCGCCAGGTCTACGACGGCTCCACCGAGCGCCACTACGTGGCCATGCACCGGCGCAAGCACGACGACGGACAGTACCCGGCCACCCGCGCCGGCGTCCCCAGCCTCGACCGCGTCACCAGGGTCTGAATCATGAGGGTCTGAGGCTCACGGGCCACGCCGGTTGCTCAGGCCGGGCAGTGTGGGGCGGGGACGTACCTTCCCGACGAGGACTGCGTTCTCCCCCAAACCACTAAGGGCGGACCTCAGTGGTTTGGGGGAGAAGTACGTCCCCGATGCAGAAGTACGTCGTCGATCAACCGCTTGTGGGGCGCCACCAGTCGCTCGTGGACCGGGCGGCTGTCACCGAGGATGAACAGGGGATCTCCGGTCGACACGAACGCCACCACCGGGCAGTACTCGACCGCATCACGAGGGGCTGCCTTGCGCTCCATCGAATCAGGATGCCTGTTGCAGAGGTGAGGTGGGCCCCTGGTCTGCTGGGCATCAGTCGATCAGATCCAGGAGATGGCGACGCGCCTTCATCGCATGGATGAGTAGCTGGTGACCACTGTCGAAGGTGAGAATGACGAGTTCCAGAAGCCGTCCTTGGCTGTCGAAACCCATGACGAACTGCTTGGCTGGTACATCGTCGTCCGGCCAGCTCTCGTAGATCCGGTGGTTGGCGGCGTAGAGGGCGTCCGCAGCGCTGATGCCATGCTTGAGCGCTGAGTTGTGGACTTTCACGCGACGAAGGCTCGTACGGCCGAGCGAATGATCTCGGAGCGGCTGGTGCCATCCTTCTCAGCGCGCTGGTCGACCGCGGCCACCAGACTCTCGTCCATACGGACTGGGACGACCCGCGCCGCACCATCCCCGATGGGGCGGCGTCCTCGCTTCTTCAGCACTTCGACGTCGTATCCACGTTCCGCTTCGTCAGCCCACTCCTGGATCATCTCGTCGGTGACTGGCACGCCATTAATGGATTCCATACGACAAGTGTAATACGAAATGTCTGCCTGAACGTCGTCGAGACCGTCATGATGAGCTCTGCGGCCTATAGGCCGGCCAGGTCGATCTTGCCCATGTGCAGGATCTTGTCGCGTATGGCGGCGTCGGCCATGAGCTCAGCGATGTTGTGGGGGAGGACCTGCCAGGACACGCCCCAGCGGTCGACGCACCAGCCGCAGCGCTCGGCCTCGGGCACGGCCGACAGGCCCGTCCAGCAGCGGTCGATCTCCTCCTGGTCCCGACAGAAGACGATCATGGAGACCCCGGGCGTGAAGGTGAAGTCGTGGAAGGCCCCCGAGTCCATGGCCGCCATCCAGGTGCCGCGCAGCGTGAAGTCGGTGAACATGATGGTTCCTGCCTCCATCGGCCCACCCTCCTCGTAGCGACGCAGGGCCCCGCGGTGGGCGTCGTCGAACAGGGCGATCCAGGCCTCGGTGGCCTCCTCGGCGTTGGCGTGGTTGGTCCCGCCGAACATGAAGGAGGGCAGGATGAAGGGGCGCGGCTCGCCGGCCGGGTCGGTGAGCATGAGCCGCCAGGTCATACCGAAGCGGTCGCGGACCCAGGCGTAGCGCGGAGAGAAGGGGTACTCGCCCAGCTCCATGAGCACGCCGCCGGTGGAGAGTCGCTCGTAGAGCTCATCGAGGTAGGCCCGGGCCTGCTCCTCGCCATCGAACAGGAGCGGGTCGAAGTTCAGGATGCAGCTGATCGACGGGTTCGGGGCGTACTGGTCGCCGCCGTTGATGAGCGAGAGCCGAAAGCCGTGGATGCTGACCGTGGCCGCGAGCCCGGGCACCTGCTCGACGACGGAGCCCTCCCGGAAGACGTCGGCGTAGAACCGGGCCGCTTCGTCGACGGTGCCGTTGCACCGGATGGCGGGAGTGATGAGCTGATCCATCCAGTCATCGTAACGTCGCGGTCAGTCCCAGGTCATCCAGGTCCGGGAAGGCCGCCGGGTCGAGACCGGTGAAGCTAGTTTCACTCACGTCGAGGTCTTTCATGACGGGGTGTGTAACACCTCCCATTATCGAGGGGCCTCGGCCCTCGCCCCCAGCGCAACGACGCACCCACCGCCCCCACCGAACAGACCAACAGACTCCGGCAAGAACATCCTCAAACACGAAGAACCGGTTTGTGCCCTCATGCGTCGCGGCGCTTGAGTGGCCCTCGCTGACAGGGGAGGGTGAACTCTGGTGCCGGTTCAGGCGTAACCGAGTCCGACAACAACCGAGCCGCTGAGCGGGTCGGTCTCGTGCGGCCCGATATCGGGGGCGACATTGAGGATCATGCCATCAGTCGGCTCCGTCCCGCCGTGGCGGCCGATCCATGACTCGGGTGTGGATGGTCCGGGATCCCTCGTCCAGCCGTGGCTCTCTGCGTAGTCGATGAAGAGACTCGTGAGCTCCGCGGAAGTTCTGCTCGCGTCATAGAACCATCGGCGCAGTGAGACACCCCCGTATTTCCACTGAAACCACCTGGGCAGCTCCCGTGACTCGGTGAAGACGGCGGAGACCCCGAGGATGGTCTCCGCTCCCATCGGGTCGTCTCGGAGTGCCCTCAGTCTTCTGGTCTCGTAGGACAGTGTCCCGCCCGGTCCGTGCGTCCAGGCGTACCCACCTGCGATAGCGAGTCCTCCACCGATGACAAGGCCGGTAGCCCGCACGAGCATCCGTCGTCGTGTCGCCTGCCCCGGCCGCTCCACAGCCTCATCGGGGGTTGGGCGATCCGCGTCATCATGCGGAGGATGGGCGGCAGCGGGCAACATATTGAAACGGTAGGTCCCGTTCCTGTCCTCGACAAGGCGAGTCTGGGGCTGAACCGCGTGTGCCTGAGCCTGTCTGCCACACCAGGCGGCTGTCGCCTGATGACGACCCTATCGGTCCCCGCTCCGATGTGGTTAGGCTGGCCTTATGAGCAAGAAGCCCGCCGACTCCACCGCCTCGGCCGACCTGCCGCTGCCCCACGCCGACCGCCCCATTGCCTCCGCCCCCGGCCACTGGGTCCTGGCCCGCGCCGGCAAACGCGTCCTGCGGCCCGGCGGCGCCGCCCTGTCCGCCGCCATGCTCAGCCACGCCGGTCTGGCGGGCGCCGATGTCGTCGAGCTCGCCCCGGGCCTGGGGCGCACCGCCGCCGAGATCATCAAGGACCACCCCGCCTCCTACACGGCCATCGACCGCGACCCTGACGCCGCCCGGCGCGTGGCCGCCGTCGTCGGGGACCTCGGCACCGTCCGCCAGGGAGAGGCTGCCGACACCGGCCTGGACGACGCCAGCGCCGACGTCGTCGTCGGCGAGGCCATGCTCACCATGCAGGGGGACAAGGGCAAGGCCGCCATCGTCGCCGAGGCCGCCCGCGTCCTGCGCCCCGGCGGGCGCTACGCCATCCACGAGCTCGGCGTCACCCCCGACGACATCGACGAGGAGTACTACACCCAGCTGCGCCGCGACCTGGCCCGCTCCATCCACGTCAACGCCCGCCCCATGACCGCGGCCGCCTGGAAGCAGCTCATGGAAAACGCCGGACTCGTCGTCGACTGGGTCGACACCGCCCCCATGGCCCTGCTCAAGGTCGGCCGCAACATCCGCGACGAGGGAGTAGGAGGCTTCCTGCGGATCGCGCGCAACGTCGCCGCCGACAAGGCGCTGCGCCGGCGCGTCCAGGAGATGGCAGGCACCTTCAAACGCTACGAGAAGGACATGGTCGGCATCGCCCTCGTCGCCCACAAGCCCGCAGCCTGATTTCCATTGCCCGTTACCTTGTGAGCAACTCCTGGTGATGGGCGCCGGGGACTGGGGCAACTGCTGTAGGCCCGGGTGCCTTGCCTCTGTCTGTAGATGATTTGGGGTGGGTGAGAGGCACCTGTGGCTGCCGGGCGCTAGTCAGCGCCCATAAGGGTAACGACCCACCACGTATGAAGTTATTCAAGGAATTGGGTGCGAGGCCGGTCGTCCAGTGGCTGACCCCGTACTGACTTGGACGAGAGACGGCACAGGGATGGACGTCGGGGACAGTGAGGTCTTCATTGGTACCGGGCGCTGGTAAGAGCGAGCACTGGGCCACAGCCCTGAGCCGGGACGGACGGAAGGTCTTTGACAGGGCTCTTCCCAACGACGAGGCGCGCCTGCGTCCCATTACGACAAACTGACTGCTCCCGGGAGCCTGCTGGTGGTGGTCCAGCCTGCCACCATCGGTGCCCTGGTGGTGGCGGTGGCCCAGGGTGTGGGTATCGCTGTGTATCATCTGCTGACTGTCGACGCGCCGCATCACCGACCTGACACCAAAGTGGCATGATCCATGACTTCTACCAGAACGTCCTTGCCATGGTCTGCGAGATCGTCTACCCCCGCCTTCGTCCTTCTCGACCCCGCCGAACAAGAACGCTGCGGCGCCGCCTGGAGTTGCAGCCTAGTCACCGCAGGTCCTGTCGGTGCCGTCCAGATTGCTGACTACCACAATGTGCTCAAGAAAAAGCGAGCTCGCCGCTGGTCACGGCGTCTTGCACTACGTCGGTCTCATCACCATCATGGCAGAAGCTGCCGACGCCCTTGACGCCCATGTCTCAGTCCTCGAGTAAGCCGCTATCCAAACCAAGTGCGAAACCCAACTCCTCTCCGGGCAACAAGCAAAAGTCGCCATTGCAGCAGCCTTCCCTCTCTGCCATCAAGTCTGAGTGATGTTCTCATGTGGGCCAGTTCCACTGCTGTTTGAACATGTCATAAAAACTTTGAAGATAGTTCTTGGCCTGAATAACGATCCCTTGCTTCAACAATGGGACCACGCAGTAATTCCACACGGCCTTGTGGGCGTAAGGGTCGGGGCAAAAGAGGATGGCTAGGACGCGCAGTCGCAAGATGATCGGATCCAGTGTCCCATGGGCTGCTACTGTAAATCCGGCTATGAGGGATGCGACGAGGTCTTTGACAGTCTTTTCCAAGATCGCGTCGTGCAGTCCTGCCGCAGCGTCTTTGCCTGCTCTCGATATCGCTTTTCGTGAAGTCTTGCGTTGGCATGGTGCGTTTCCTTTAGAGTCCCTGCGCTGATCGCGAACCGTCTCCCATGTTCGTGCCCCCAGTAGGTCCACAGTGAGTTTTGAAGCGCGACTGGGTGTCTTGTCGATCTCGTTGAGCACTTCGGTGAGCACGTGTACCAGGGCTGCGAGGACGTCACACCAGAAGTGATCGGCAAGCTGAAGTCGGAACTTAGGGTTCTCGGTGAGTAGGCTTTCGCAGGTGCTACCGATCTGTTGAGCCATCGACTCAATCGCCTTGCATTCATTAGGGTTGTTAATGAGCCAAGTGACGATGTCAATCGAACGATTGGCTTCGAAGAATGCTGTAGCGTCAAGGCGTCGCGGCTTCTGTCGGGAATGGTGGTGTGACTTTACCTGTAGTTTCAACTTCGAGGTTGCACGCTTTTGCTGTTTGATGGCTGTCTCAGCCTGCTTCTTCTGCTCGGGGGTCCGCTGTAGGGTTGGAACCGCTAAGGCGGTAGCCCATGAGATCCTGGCAAGCGCTCCGTGATTCCCGCCGCCGCAACCACATTCGCAGCCAGGACTCACTGCGTGCTGACATGAACTTCCCGTGCAGGTCAACATGTCGGGTTCCTCTCGAGAGAATATCGTCGTCCAGTTCCAGGATAAGTCATGTACGGGTCTTTCTACCTCAGCAGGTTCTAGCGTCGCTGCGCGCATCTCTCTCGTGGACGATCCTCCGCTACCTGGGGAGGGCTGTTGAAATTGAGGCGTTTGGTGATCTTGTTGCTGCTGAGGCTCATGAGGGTCGTAGGGGCTGATTCATGTCATCCGCGCATTCGAGCACCCAGTTGATACGTATCGAATGATGGATGAGGTGTCGGGGGCGGTGTGGCTGTTTCGTGGTGACGCTGTCTGTGTTTGCGATTGGCCACACACTGCTAGATGTGTTGGTCGTGCTTCTCTATTGAAGCCGGCTCCGGTCTTGTTGGTGGCTGCTGGCGTTGGAGCAGCCCACCGCCATCGGTACACTGGCGGCGGCGCTAGGATGATGCCCTGCATTCTTTGCTCCGTGAGCACCTTGGATGAGCACGCAGTCTCCATTACTGATTTTCGCGGGACTTGACCTGGATCTGGCCAGCCAGGTCAACCAGGCCGAGGGTTGCATCCAAGGCTGAGTGACTCGGCACAGGGCTCGCACCCTGCCCCGGAAAACATCCTGGGGCCCTGGTCGGGCGTACGGCGCCGTCCTGGAGGTCATCGCCGCATGGGCTAGGCCATCGTCGCTCTGGCCCACCGCCGCATCCTGACCCTGCACGCCATGATCCGCAACGGCTCCCTACTACAACCCGCAGCCAGCCACGAAACTATCCGAAGCCAATTGACGCGCTACATGAGCCCCGCGAGGTCCGGGGCCGGTCATCGGCCCCCGGTGATGAGGTCGGCTCAGTCGTCGTGGGTCGCCCCGCGCAGGCCGGCGCGCAGCACCTCCCGGTTGAGCAGCGCGATCGCCTCGATCGGGATCCCCGCCGGGCACGCCGGCAGGCACTCGCCGTACTCCGAGCACGGCCCGAAGAGCTCGTCGAGCTCCCTCGTCATCGCCCGAGCCCGGCGGCCCCGTTCGATACGCCCCTGAGGCATGAGCGACAGGTGAGCCAGCTTTGCCCCCGCGAAGAGCGCCGCCGCCCCGTTCGGGCAGGCCGCCACGCAGGCCCCACAGCCGATGCAGGCGGCGAAGTCCAGAGCCCGCTCCGCCTGCAGATGCCCCTGGGCGACGTCGTCGGCGTCCGGGGCGGTCCCAGCGGCCACGTCCACGGTCCCGCCCGCCCGGATGAGCTCATCGAGCGCCGTACGGTCCACCACCAGGTCCCGGATGACCGGGAAGGCCGCCGACCTCCACGGCTCCAGCCGGAAGCGCCTCACTCCGGGGAAGGCCCGCAGGTGTTGACGGCAGGCCGGGGTCGTGTCCATCGGCCCGTGCGGCACCCCGTTGACGAGGAAGCCGCAGGCCCCGCACACCCCCTCCCGGCAGTCGGACTCGAAGACCACCGGCTCGCCACCGGCCTCGATGATCTGGTCGTTGAGGCGGTCGAGCAGCTCGAGCAGACTCATCTGCGGCTCGGCGTCCTCCACCACGTGGCTCTCGAAGAAGCCCCGCGCCCGCGGCCCGTCCTGCCGCCAGATCTCCAGCTCGATCCTCATCGGTAGTCCCTCACCTGCATAGGCACCAGCGAGAAGCTCAGTGGCTCCGTGTGGCGCGTGTGCCCGCCGTCGGGCCCCGTCTGCCAGGCCGAGACGGAGCACCAGGTCTCGTCATTGCGCTGGGCCTCGCCGCCCTGCGTCGCGTACTCCTCGCGGAAGTGGGCGCCGGCGGACTCGCGCCGGTCCAGGGCGTCGAGGATCATGACCTCCGCCAGCTCCAGGAAATCGGCGACCCGCAGCGCCTTCTCCAGCTCCTGGTTGAGCCGCGCCTGGTCACCAACCACGGTGACGTCGGCCCAGAACTCCTCGCGCAGGGCGCGCACCTCCTCCAGGGCACGCCGCAGCCCCGCCTCGGAGCGGCTGACCCCGCAGCCGGTGTAGAGGACCTCACCCAGACGGCGGTGGAACCACACGGGGCGGTGGGTCCCACGCACCGCCATGAGCGCCTCAATGCGCTCGCGGGTGTCGGCCACGGCCTGAAGCGCCTCCGGCGCGTCGGGGCTCAAGGGGCTACTGCCCACCAACCCGGCCAGGTAGTTCGGTACGGCCAGCGGCAGCACGAACCAGCCGTCCACGCTGGCGCTCAGCAGCGAGTTCGCCCCCAGGCGGTTGGCGCCGTGGTAGTTGTTCGAGGCCTCCCCGCCTACGAACATCCCCGGGATCGTGGACATCTGGTCGAAGTCCACCCACAGCCCGCCCATCGTGAAGTGGGCGCCCGGGGCGATGCGCATGGGTACCTCATAGGGGTCCTCGCCGGTGGCGTCGAGGTACATCTCGAACAGGTTGCCGTAGCGCGAGGCGATGGTCTCCTTGCCCAGCCGCTCCAGCGCGTCGCGGAAGTCGAGGTAGACCGAGTTGCGCAGCGGCCCGACGCCGCGGCCGGACTCGATCTGCTCGCGGGCGTTGCGTGAGGCCACGTCGCGCGGGGTGAGGTTGCCGAAGGCCGGGTACTTGCGCTCCAGGTAGTAGTCGCGCTCGTCCTCGGGGATCTCGTTCGGGGGCCGCTCGTCCCCGGGGCGCACGGGCACCCAGATGCGCCCGTCGTTGCGCAGGGACTCGCTCATGAGCGTCGTCTTGGACTGCCAGTGGGAGCTCACCGGCAGCGCCGTGGGGTGGAACTGCACCATGCAGGCGGAGGCGAAGGCCGCCCCGCGCCGGTGGGCGCGCCAGGTGGCGGTGGCGTTGGAGGCCATGGCCAGGGTCGAGTAGTGGTAGACGCTGCCGTAGCCGCCGGTGGCCAGCACGACGGCGTGAGCGGTGTGGGCGCTCACCTCACCGGAGAGCAGGTCCCGGGTGACGATGCCCTGCGCGCGGGAGTCGGCCACGATGAGGTCGAGCATCTCGGTGCGGGTGTGCATGCGGACGCTCCCGGCGGCGACCTGCTCCTGGAGGGCCTGGGCGCAGGCGATCTCCAGCTGCTGACCGGTCTGCCCTCGCGTGTAGTAGGTGCGCGAGACCTGCACCCCGCCGAAGGAGCGGGTGGCGAGCTGGCCGCCGTACTCGCGGGCGAAGGGCGCCCCGATCGCCTCCATATGGTCGATGACCCGGCCGGACTCCAGCCCCAAGCGCACGACGTCGGCCTCCCGCCCCCGGTAGTCCCCGCCCTTGACGGTGTCCTTGACGAAGCGCGCCAGGGAGTCGCCGTCGACCTTGCGGGCCCGGGCGGCGTTGATCCCGCCCTGCGCGGCCACCGAGTGGGCGCGGCGCGGGGCGTCGTGCAGGCTGAAGCACTCCACCCGGTAACCCAGGCGCCCCAAGGTGGCGGCCGCCCCGGCGCCGGCCAGCCCGGCACCCACCACGATGACAGTCAGCTTTCGACGGTTGGCGGGATTGACCAGGCGGTACTCGTCGCGTCGGCGCTCCCAGGCCTGCTCGGGCGGACAGTCCGGCAGATGCGCATCAAGATCCTCACCGACGTCGTACAGGCCGCCGACGGCCCCCGGCGCGTTCGCACTCATCCGATCACCCCCGTGCAGATGAGTACGGGAAGCAGGCCGTTGACGACGGCGATGGTCAGGGCCACGGCCAGGGCGACGGCGCGGCACACCTTCCGCAGCCTGGGGCCCGTGCCGCCCAGGTCGATGACCACGTTCCACAGGCCCTGCGCCAGATGGAGGGAGAGCGCCAGCATGACCAGGCTGTAGAAGACTGCCATGCCGGGGCGCGACAGGCTCGCCACGAGGTTGTGGTAGGCGCTGACCTGCAGCTCACCGTTCGACGTCGTCGGCGCCTGGAAGCCCTCAGGGGCGATGAGACTACCGACGGTCAGGTCGAGAATGTGGATGAGGACGAAGACCCCGATGAGGACACCGGTCAGCAGCATGGACCGAGCGCCGATAGTGCGCACGGGCAGGGCCCGGCGCCGGAAGGCCCCGCGAGCGCTCCTCGCACGTCGCCACAACGTGAATCCCGCAGCGACGTGCGCCGCGATGCAGACCCCCAGGGCCAGGCGCATCGCCCACAGGAGCCCTTCGTGCGGCAGGAGCGGGTAGGCGACCTGTCGCAGCCATGCGGCGTACCCGTTGAACGCCTCCGGGCCTGCGAGAACCTTGAGGTTGCCGACCATATGGACCACGACGAACAGGGCCATGACCGTGCCGGTGACCGCCATCGTCGCCTTGAGGACGCGCTGCGACGCCCACACGGGGGTGCGGCGCCTGCGCCGGGGAGGAAGCGCGTCACCAACGGGCCGAGCAGCCTCAGGGATGCGGGCGACCGTGGACGTCGCAGCCATCTGACCCACCCTCCTATGCGCAGAACAACCCATAACTATGATAACGAACACTGTGATGCTGGCATAGGGCGTGCGCCCTGTGCTTCGGCGGGCCGTCCAACGCGACCGGCCGCCTCCCGCCGTTGAGGCGGAAGGCGGCCGGTACGAGAAGCGCGGCGGAGGAGAGGAGCCCTACTGACCTGCGTGCTGTGTTGAGCCCAGCTCGATGCTCTTGCCGCCGCGGGCCAGCGCCTCAACGGCCCCGGACTGGGAGTTGCGGCGGAACAGGACGTTGGAGGCACCGGCCAGCTCGCGGGCCGAGACCACGCGCGGCTCCTTGAACAGGCCGAGGTTGCCGGGCACTACTCCGCCCTGCGGCATGAGGGAGACCTTCGTGCCGGCCGTCAGGTACAGGCCGGCCTCGACGACGCAGTCGTCACCCAGCGGGATTCCGAGCCCCGAGTTCGCCCCCAGCAGGCAGCGCTCACCCAGCGCCACCCGCTGGCGCCCACCGCCCGAGAGCATTCCCATCGTGGAGGCACCGCCGCCGACGTCGGAGCCGTCACCGATGACAACCCCCTGGGAGATGCGGCCCTCAACCATGGAACGGCCCAGCGTCCCGGCGTTGTAGTTGACGAAGCCGGAGTGCATGACCGTGGTGCCCTCGGACAGGTAGGCGCCCAGGCGCACGTTCGCGCCGTTGCCGATCCGCACGCCCGAGGGCAGCACGTAGTCGGTCATGCGGGGGAACTTGTCCACCGAGTGCACCTGGACGGGGCGTCCCACGTCGGCGCGCAGGCGCATGCGGGTGGTCTCGAAGTCCTCAGCGCGGCAGGGGCCCGCGGAGGTCCACACCACGTTGGGCAGGCGGGAGAAGATTCCGTCCAGGTTGACGGTGTTGGGCCGGGCCAGGCGGTGGGACAGTGCGTGCAGGCGCAGGTAGGCGCCGGCCACGGTCTGGGGGGCGTCGTCGAGGTCGGCCCAGGTGCGCACCATGGTGGTGTGGACGCCGCGGGCCTCGTCGCGGCGTTCCATGGCACTCAGGGAGGCCAGGAGATCGGCGTGCCCGTCCTCGGGCTCGTCACCGAGAACCGGGCGGGGATACCACACGTCAAGGGTGTTGCCGTCGTCAGTCACGGTCGCCAGACCGAGACCCCATGCGCTGCGAGTTGTCATGGGAACACCTTACGGTCCCCGGTGGCTGACCGTTGCCGGCGGGCGTGCGAGAATCACCGCATGGCGCGCACGACGATCCACCTCATGCGGCACGGCGAGGTGCACAACCCCGAGGGCATCCTCTACGGCCGCCTGCCCGGGTACCACCTGTCGACCCTGGGCCACCAGATGGCCCAGCAGGTCGCCGACGTCCTGTCCGCCTCCGGGCACGACATCACCCGGGTCATCACCTCACCCCTGGAGCGGGCCCGGGAGACCGGCGCCCCCACTGCCGCCGCCTTCGGTCTGGCGCCGACGACGGACGCCCGACTCATCGAGGCCGGCAACTCCTTCGAGGGCGTGGCCGTCAACCGCAACCGCTGGGTCCTGGCCCACCCCACCTACTGGCCCAGCTACGTCAACCCGCTGCGCCCCTCCTGGGGAGAGCCCTACAAGGAGATCGTTGAACGGATGCGCGGCGCCGTCGTCTCCGCTCTCGACGTCGCCGAGGGGCACGAGGCGCTCCTCGTCTCCCACCAGCTGCCCGTCTGGTCGCTGCGCCTCTTCCTGGAGGGGCGCTCCCTGGCCCACGACCCGCGCCGCCGCCAGTGCGCCCTGGCCTCTCTGACCTCCCTGACCTTCGAGGACCGCACCCTGGTGGGGCTGGCCTACTGGGAACCGGCCGGCGACCTGCTGCGCCAGGCCCGCGACATGGTTCCCGGCACCTCCTCCGCTCGCCCCGCCACCGGCAGCGTCAGCCGCGACAGGCACGCCGAGGCGGCGCGGTGACCCAGCAGC
>NZ_JASPEP010000006.1:0-131683 GCF_031292835.1 Actinomyces stomatis | reverse complement strand
GCCCAACCCAACCCCCCACAACACAGAGAGCCAGGCAAACCAAAACAAAACAAACCCCCCAAACCACACAAAACACGCGCAGCCCAAGAGGCCATGGCATAAAAAACATGACACACTATCGAGTTCTCAAACAACACACCCACCGAGAACTATTCAAAAGACATTCGTCTTTCGTTTCGCTCTCAGAAGCGCCTGAGAAACTTTAGCGAGCCGCTTTTTCTGAGTCAAACGAATGGCTGGTGACCCTCGTCTCTCAATCGGCTCTGTTTAGTTTCTCAGTTCCCGTTCGGCTTGAGGAATTCATCCTCCCCGTTTCGGGCCGGAGAGAACATTACGCACTTGCCACCAACCCGTCAAACTGCAGAGCGGTGACGGTGCCCACAAGGCACTGTCACCGCCCAACAACTGCGTTCTGACGCCGACGCGCCCTTTGGAAGGAACCTAAACGGGGAACCTAAACGGTCCGTCCGACAGCCAGGTTCCGCCGCCCCTTGCGCACCAGCACCACTCCCCCGGCGAGCAGGTGCTCGGGGCCGATGACCACGGTCTCATCGGCCACCTTGACGTTGTTGAGGTAGGCCCCACCTCCGGCAATGGTCTTGCGGGCCGCGTTACGTCCTCGTTCCAGTCCCGTGCCCACCAGCAGGTCCACAATCGTGGTCTCTCCAACCGCCACATCGCTGGAGGCGAGATCGGACGTAGCGGCCAGGATCGTTGCCTCATCGATGTCGGCGAGGTCTCCGCGTCCCCACAGCGCGGAGGTCGCGGCTTCCGCCTGAACGGTCGCGTCGGCTCCGTGGACCCAGGTGGTGACTTCATGTGCCAGGACCCGCTGGGCCTCACGTGCCTTCGGGTTCTCAGCGGTCGCCGCCTCCAGGCGCTCGATCTCCTCGCGCTCCAGGAAGGTGAAGACCTTGAGGAAGCGCACCACGTCGGCGTCGTCTACCTGGAGCCAGAACTGGTAGAAGCCGTAGGGGCTGAGCATCTCGGGGTTGAGCCAGATGGCCCCGCCCTCTGACTTGCCGAACTTGGTGCCGTCGGCCTTGGTGATGAGCGGGTTGGTCATGACGTGGACCGACGCGCCCTCGACCTTGTGGATGAGGTCCATCCCGCCCACGAGGTTGCCCCACTGGTCGTTGCCACCGATCTCCAGGGTGCAGCCGTAGCGCCGGTAGAGCTCGAGGTAGTCGTTGGCCTGGAGGACCTGGTAGCTGAACTCGGTGTACGAGATGCCCTCCTCACTGGCCAGGCGGCGCGCAACGATGTCCTTGGAGAGCATGGTGCCCATGCGGAAGTGCTTGCCCAGGTCCCGCAGGAAGTCGATGGCGCTCATCGCCTGGGTCCAGTCCAGGTTGTTGACGATCCGCGCCGGATTGTCCCCGCTGAAGTCGAGAAGGTTCTCGAGCTGCTCCTGCAGGCTGGCCGCCCAGCCGGCGACGACGTCCTTGGTGTTGAGGCTGCGCTCACCCTTGGCGCGCGGGTCGCCGATGAGCCCAGTCGCCCCGCCAACCAGTGCCAGGGGGCGGTGGCCGGCGAGCTGAAGGTGGCGCATGACTTTGACGGCTACGAGGTGTCCGTGATGAAGGCTCGGCGCCGTGGGGTCGAACCCGCAATAGAAGGTGACGGCCCCGTCGGCGAGCGCCGCTCGCAGCGCGTCGATGTCGGTGTGCTGGGCGATGAGCCCGCGCCACTGCAGTTCGTCCAGGATGTCCGTCACTGTCCAGTCGCCTTCCATGGGTTGTCGTGCTTCGCGCACGCATGATCCCGGCGTGCCACGCTCGGGTCCGGCTGATACCTCCGGCGCAGATAGTCTGCCATGATCCGGCCCTGCTTCCGCGAGGAGACCGGGCCGCAGAGCCGTGAACCGGATACGGGGTTCGTTCACAAGACCTCCGTCGGGTGGTCCCATATGAGGGTGTATCGGTAGTAGAAGCGCCGTCGGATCCTGGCCTCGGGAAGCATCCGGGATGCCGCTGCACGAATCTCGGCCAGGGACTCTCTTGGAGGAAGCGTGACCACACCGATGTCGGGCGTCTCCCGGCGCAGGGCACCGACCGCGCGCAGAGGTAGGACAGCCAGCGCGGACAGCACCCAGTCCCACAGGCTCCTGTTGGCGGCCAGGCCGACGACGATGAGTCTGCCGCCGGGTGTCACCAGCTCGCTCAGCCTCGCCAGGGCGGGTTCCAGCGGGAGGTGGTGCAGCGTGGCCACGCAGCTGACCGTCTCGAAGGTTCCGATGCGCTGAGGCAGATCGGGATCCATGACGTCGTCGAGCAGCACCTCGGCCTGCGGAGTCTGTTCCAGACGTCTACGTGTTCGAGCAACCGCCTGCTCGTCGGTTTCAAGTCCGACGGCGCGGCGGCACACCGTTGCCAGGCGTGCGAGCAGGAGCCCGTCACCGCATCCGACATCGAGCGCGTTCCCACCGCGCAGCGCCGCGTCCCGCACGATGCGCCGGTGAAAGGCGACATTGTGGTTCCAGTAGTCACCGGACACTGCGGGAGCCTGACGGAGCGGCCGCCTCGGTCGGTCCGGCCGCATCACCCGAGATCTTGGAGCTCGCGCTCCGACCGATGGACACATCGGTTTCCTCGTTGGGCTGCACCGCCGGTCCACGCACCACGACACCGGCGTCGCGCAGCAGCGCCTCGCGCAGGTGGGGCATGACGGCGAAGTATGCCTCATCGGCATCCTCCACGAGATGCGTTGCGCTGGCCCCGACTTCTCGTCCCACTGCCGTTGTTGTCACGATCCGAGCGCGGGCATCCTTGGGATCCGGTTGACGCGACACCAGGCCGGCCCGCTCCAACCTGCGCAGCACCTGGCTGGCGGTTTTCACGTCCATTCCCGCCTGGGCCGCAATCATGACCTGGCTGGCACCGTCTCCCCGCTCCTCGAGCCACTGCGTGCAGGCCAGGAGGACGAACTGGGAGTGCGTCAGCCCAACTGGTTCCAGGGCGGCAGCGATGTCGCGCTGCCAGGCCAGCGCGGCCCTCCACATGAGGAAGCCGGGGCTCGCCTCCGGCCCCTGGAACCGTGTCTTCACATATCGACCCTAGCAGCCTCGACGAGTGAGTCGATGGCCTGCGGGAAGTCCTCGGCGATCCCCGGACCGATCGCCGGGCCAACATCGTCGGCACCGGGGCCGTCGATGTCGAGGCGGGTTGTCACAACGCTCTTCCCCTGTTCCTGTGCGGACGTGAAGGAGTGCGTGAAGGTCAGTTCCACTCCCCCGTAGGAGGCCCGGTCCGCCTGGACATGAGGTGGCTCCCAGCGGGTCACCGTGATCTCGACGCTGTCCTGCCCGGCAGGCGTCATCCTGATCGACGCACCGGGCCCCACGGGCTCGCGCGGCTCGTAGCGATCTCCCTGCGGGAGCTCGATCTCACCGGAGAGCACCTTGATCCAGGTCTCCCACAGGACCTCCACCGGGAGATCCACTGTCCGTTGGCACTCAGTCGACCACATGGCTTTCTCCTTCCTCCGCCCTCAGCGGTTCCGCGCCCCGAATAGTCTTCGCGCCGATAATCTGTGTACCTATTATTAGCGAACGGCAGGGGCTCCGGCAAGTGGGCACCCAGGTGTGAGGCTCGGTGCGGTTCAGCCTTGTGAACGCCGCCTGGCGACGGCGGGCCGGTACGTTGAGACGGTGGGCTCTCCATCCAGCCAGAAGCGCCACGGGAAGGCCTCTCCATCTCCCCCGGGACCGGCCACCCCGGTGCGTGGCCCGCTGCGGATGAGCTCGGGCTCCGGTGTCCGCTGAGGCTCCGGCAGCGTCAGGCTGATGCGCGACCCCGACCCGCCCAGCAGTGAGCCGTCATCGGAGCGGTCCAGTCCGAGTGCGGCACACAGGCGCGCCGGGCCACGGGCCAGGTCGCGGTCCGTGCGTGCCGCGGGACGACGCGCCCGAGCCAGCTCGATCCCGTCAACGACCTCTCCACCGCGCAGCAGCACCGCACGCGAGACTCCCGCCGGTCCGGCGACGATGTTGAGGCAGTGGTGCATGCCATAGGTGAAGTAGACGTAGATGCACCCGCCGGCCTCGAACATGGAGGCGTTGCGCGCCGTGCGTCCCCGGAAGGAGTGGGAGCCCGGGTCCTTCTCGCCGCAGTAGGCCTCCACCTCGGTCAGCCGGATCGCGACGCGGCCTTGAGAGTCGGCAACGGCGATGACGGCGCCCAGCAGCGCCGGAGCCACCTCCAGGCTGTCGCATCTGAGCAGCGAGGCGACCTCGGCGCTCAGACCCGTCGCCACCTCCCTCACGGCACCGTCTGACATCGTCCTTTCGCCCCGGTTCAGTCCTGCTCCTCCTCACTCCACTCGTCATCGGTCTCACTGGGCTCTGGCCACTGGGGACCCGCGGGGCCGTCCAGCAGAGAGCCCTCCCAGGCGAAGACTCGCAACTCGGCACTGCGGGCTATAGCACGGGCCAGCTGCTCCACGACCCGCACCGGTGCGGTGCCACCGTGCCCAGTGCGGGCAGCCACCGAGCCCTCGGCCGACAGGACCTCCCGCACGCCCGGGGTGAACCGCTCATCGATGGCGGCGAAGTCATCGTCAGTCAGGTCCCACAGCTCGATGCCGCACCTCTCGCACTCGCGCACGCAGGCGCCGGAGATCTCGTGGGCGCTTCGGAAGGGCACGCCATTCTTGACCAGCCACTCCGCGATGTCGGTGGCCAGGGAGAACCCCTGGGGGGCGAGCTCCGCCATGCGCTCGTAGTGGAGGGTCATTGTGCTCACCATGCCGCTGACGGCCGGCAGGAGAACGGCCAGGGTGTCGACGGCGTCGAAGACCGGCTCCTTATCCTCCTGCAGATCCCGGTTGTAGGCCAGGGGCAGAGCCTTGAGGGTGGCGAGCAGACCGGTCAGGTCACCGATGAGGCGTCCGGCCTTGCCGCGGGCGAGCTCGGCCACATCCGGGTTCTTCTTCTGCGGCATGATGGACGAGCCCGTGGAGTAGGAGTCGTCCAGGGTGACGAAGTCGAACTCCTTGGTGTTCCAGACAATGATCTCCTCACTCAGGCGCGAGACGTCCACCGCGACCATCGCAAGGACGAAGCTCAGCTCGGCAACGACATCACGGGCGGCGGTGCCGTCGATGGAGTTCTCCACGGCGGCCTCGAATCCGAGGTCGGCGGCCACGGCGTCGGGGTCCATGCCGAGAGTGTTTCCCGCCAGCGCACCGGAACCGTAGGGGCTCACGGCGGCGCGGGAGTCCCAGTCCTCAAGGCGCTCGACGTCGCGCATGAGCGGCCAGGCGTGGGCCAGCAGCTGGTGGGCGACGAGCACCGGCTGGGCATGCTGCATGTGGGTGCGTCCGGGCATGATGGCGTCGGAGGCCTGGGCGGCCTGGTCGATGAGGGCGTCGACGACGTCGAGGACGAGCCCGGCCACGTGGCGGGCCTGGTCGCGCAGGTACATGCGGATGAGGGTGGCGATCTGGTCATTGCGGCTGCGTCCAGCGCGCAGACGGCCCCCCAGGTCATCACCTGCGCGCTCGATGAGGCCGCGCTCCAGAGCCGTGTGGACGTCTTCGTCGGAGACTTCGGGGACGAAGATGCCGGCGACGACGTCGGCCTCAAGGCGGTCCAGGGCATCCAGCATTCCGGACAGCTGACCCGCATCCAGCAGACCGGCCTGTGCCAGGGCACGGGCGTGGGCCCGGGAGCCGGCGATGTCGTAACGGGCCAAGCGCCAATCGAAGTGAGTACTCACCGACAGGGCGGCCAGCGCGTCGGCGGGTCCTCCTAAGAAGCGTCCGCCCCACAGACTGACGCCGGCCGGGGCCGGGTCCTGCTGAGAGTCTGAGGCAACGGACTGGACAGCGGATGGCATAGCGGGCTGGCTGGAGAACTGGCTCATGGACCCATCATGGCTCATATCCCCATACAGATTCCTCAACGATCAGTCAGGAGAATGACCTGTCGTGGATCGCAGGCGAAGGCACCTACGCATTCTTGAGGACGGACCGGGAGAACGACCGGGGCGGGCGGCGCCAACCGACAAGAAGGAAGAAAGGCCCGCATGGCGGCTGACCGGCCATGCCATGATGAGTCGATGCCCGCCGAACAAGACGCCCTTTTCCCAGGTAAGCAGTTCATCTCCACCGTGCTCGAGGCGCTGGAGACCAAGACCCGGATGACCGGGGTGATCGCCCACCGATATCTCATGCGCGCGGCCATGGCCGGCATGATCGTGGCGATCTTCTATATCGTGAACTACGCCATTGTCGGCGTCTTCGACGGTCTTCACGCCGGAGAGACCTCTCTGGCAGGGATCGGCAAGCTCCTTGGGGCACTGGCCTTCGGCCCCGCTCTCGTCTTCATCTACTACACGAAGTCCGAGCTGCTCACCAGCAACATGATGGTGGTGGTCATCGGCTACTACTACAAGCGGATCTCAGCGTGGAGGGCCCTGAGGGTGCTGGTCATGTGTCTGGCCGGTAACTTCGTGGGCGGGCTCTTCTTCGCAGTCATGTACCGCTTCTCCACCCTCGTGGACGGAGCCAGTGGCGAGCAGGCCGTGCACTCAGTGGCTGTCAAGCTCCACTACCTGTCATCGGCCTCGGGGATCGCAGACCTCTTCGTGCGGGCGATCCTGTGCAACTTCATGATCAACCTGGCCATGCTCCTCATCTACAACGGCTTCATCCACGAGGACTGGTCCAAGATCTTCTCGATGATCATCGCCGTGTTCGTCTTCGCCTTCCTCGGCCTTGAGCACTCAGTGGCCAACACGGTCCTGTTCACTGTCGTCGGCCTGACACACGGGATCGATGTCCTTCCGGCGCTGGGGAACGTGGCCGTGGCACTGCTGGGCAACTTCGTGGGTGGCGGGCTGCTGATCGGCGCCTACTACGCCTACGCCAATGACGACTCCCGCTGGCTGCGCCGCCAGCCCCACCAGGACCAGGCACAAGCGGCCGAGTAGCCGAGTGCTCCGGAGACGGTGGGGCCTGGGCGCAGCTCAGTCAGAACCCCCGACCGTTGCCGGCACGCACGTCGCGGGCGGCAGCGAGCTTTGACTGCATCCCGTAGATCTCGATGAATCCCCGCGAGGAGGACTGGTCGAAGGTGTCTCCGCTCTCGTAGGTGGCCAGGTTGAAGTCGTACAGGCCCGTCTCGGAGCGGCGGCCGTTGACGGTCGCCCGACCGCCGTGCAGAACCATTCGAATGTCGCCGCTGACGTAGCGCTGCGTGTCCTCGATGAAGGCGTCCATGGAGCGCTTGAGCGGGGAGTACCACTGGGCCTCGTAGACGAGCTCGGCCCAGGTCTGCTCCATGCTCCGCTTGTAGCGGTGCTGCATGCGCTCCAGGGTGATGGCCTCAAGCGCCCGGTGGGCCTCGATAAGAGCCACGGCCCCGGGAGCCTCGTAGATCTCGCGGGACTTGATCCCTACGAGCCGGTCCTCGACCATGTCGATACGCCCTACACCCTGAGCGCCGGCCCTGCGGTTGAGCTCCTGAATCGCTTCCAGAGGGCTGACATCGCGACCGTCGATGGCCACGGGGATGCCCTCCTTGAAGGTGAGGATCACCTCGTCGGGCAGGGGCGGGTAGGCGGGGTCATCGGTGTAGACGTAGACGTCCTTGGTGGGGGCGTTCCACAGATCCTCGAGGAACCCGGTCTCAATGGCACGTCCCCAGACGTTCTGGTCGATGGAGAAGGGGTTGTGCTTGGTGGTCTCGATCGGCAGGTCGTGCTTCTCGGCGTAGTCGATGGCCACGTCACGGGTCAGCGCCAGGTCACGGACTGGAGAGATGCAGTCCATGTCAGGGGCCATCGAGGTGATGGAGACCTCGAAGCGGACCTGATCGTTGCCTTTGCCGGTGCAGCCGTGCGCCACGGTGTGCGCACCGAACTCGCGGGCGGCCTTGACCAGGTGGCGGGCGATGACGGGGCGGGAGAGCGCTGAGACGAGCGGGTAGGTCCCCTCGTAGAGGGCGTTGGCCTTGAGAGCAGGCATGCAGTAGTCGTTGGCGAACTCATCGCGGGCATCGGTGACATAGGCCTCGACGGCGCCGCAGTCGAGGGCTCGCTGACGGATCACCTCGAGGTCCTCGCCACCCTGGCCGACGTCGACGGCGACGGCCACAACCTCTCGACCGGTGGCCTCACCGATCCAACCGATGGCGACAGACGTGTCCAGGCCTCCGGAGTAGGCCAGGACGACACGGTCCTTATGGATACTCATGGGATCACTCTTCTCTTCGTGATGACGCCGGCGTACCGGCGCCGAGGTGACATGAGGGGCCAAGGATGGCGGGGAGAAAGGTCAGGTTCGGGCTGAGGGGTCGGCTAGGGCGAGCAGGTGCCTGGCCACGTCGGCTGCGACCTGAGCGCCGCGGGTAATGACCAGGACGGTGTCGTCTCCGGCGATGCACCCCATGACGCCGGGCATCATGGCGTCATCGACGGCCCCGGCGAGCAGCTGGGCGGCTCCGGCAGGAGTTCGCAGGACCACCTGGGGGCCGGCCCACTCGGCGGTGACCAGCAGCTCGGCGCACCATCGGGACAGACGGGGTGTGGTGTGGGCACGCAGGGAGTCGTCGGTCTCCTCCGTCTCGGAGAGGGCGCCGGCATGGACCTGGCCGGGGGCACCGGCCTCAGGCATGGAGTAGATGAGCTCTCCACCTGGGGCGCGGATCTTCGTGGCCCGCAGCTCCACCAGATCCCTCGAGAGCGTGGCCTGGGTGGTACTGATGCCCCGCTGTGCCAGGGCCTTGCGCAACTGGGCCTGGGAGCGGATACGTTCACGCGACAGGATCTGGACGATACTGGCGTGCCTGGCGGTCTTGGTCCCGGGTACCAGCGGGGCCGCTGCCGCCAGGTCGCGCTGAGAGACCTCAATGGTGGCACTCATGAACCGGCTCTCTCTGACAGTGCCCGAGCGAGGACCTCGGACAGCGTGGTGGTGAAGGCCCCGGCGTCCTCATCGGACAGGATGAAGGGCGGCGCCAGGCGAATCGTGTCGGGGCGCGGCGCATTGACGATGAAGCCGCGGGTCGCCAAGGAGGCGGCGAGCTCAGCGGCGGGCGGGAGTCCACCCTCCAGCCCGACACCGAGCAGCAGGCCGCGGCCGCGTACCTGGTCGACTCCGTCGACGGCCGCCAGCTCCCGGGACCAGGCCGAGCCGAGCTGCTGAACCCGGTCGAGCAGGGCCTGGCTGCGGATGGTCTCGATGACGGCGAGCGCTGCTGCGCAGGCCACGGGGTTTCCGCCGAAGGTGGTGCCGTGCTGTCCCGGCCCGAGGAGAGCCGCGGCCTGACCGGTGGCGACGACTGCGCCGATGGGGACGCCTCCGCCCAGTCCCTTGGCCAGGGTGACGACGTCGGGGACGACGCCTGGCGCCAGCAGGTGGTGGGCCATCCAGGCGCCGGTGCGTCCCATTCCGGTCTGGACCTCATCGATGATAAGCAGGGCGCCGGCGGCCTCGGTCAGCTCGCGGGCCGCCTCCAGGTATCCGGCGGGCAGCTCGCGCACCCCGGCCTCACCCTGAATGGGTTCGACGACGAGTGCTGCCACATCCGGCCCCAGTGCAGTGCGCAGTGCCTCGATGTCACCGGCGGGGATGAACTCCACCCCGCCGGGCAGCGGCTCGAAGGGCTCACGGTAGGCGGCCTTGTGGGTCAGGGCCAGGGCACCCATGGACCTGCCGTGGAAGGCGTCCTGGAGGGCCAGGACCCGGGGGCGCCGGTCACCGCCGTGGCGACGGGCGATCTTGAAGGCGGCCTCATTGGCCTCGGTACCGGAGTTGGCCAGGAAGACGCGCGAGTCGTGAGCGGGACGGCTGGGGAAGGTCAGCCGGACGAGCTCCTCGGCGAGATTGACCTGGGCGGGGGTGGTGAAGAAGTTCGAGACGTGACCCAGTTCAGCGAGCTGGTCGGTGACGGCCCGGATGATCGCGGGGTGTGCGTGGCCCAGGCAGTTGACGGCAATGCCCGCCAGCAGGTCGATGTACTCCCGGCCGTCGGCGTCCCAGACGTGGGCGCCCCGTCCCCGCACCAGGACCCGGCCGGGGGTGCCGAAGGTGTTCATGACGGCGTCGGTGTAACGGGTCAGCCATCCGGCGTTGTCGGTGCCGCCCCCGGTGGCTTCGGCGGTGGGGGCCGGCGCTTGTGAGGAGGGGGTCATAGGCTCTTGCCTCCGTTCAACGGTGGGATCGGGGCGTCTCCGGGGTGGATGACGGTGCCGACACCCTGGTCGGTGACGATCTCGAGCAGCATGCTGTGGGCCTGGCGCCCGTCAACGACGTGCGCCTGTGCGACTCCTCCGTAGACGGCCCGCAGACAGGCCTCCATCTTGGGGATCATCCCGGCCTCGAGCGTGGGTAGGAGCTCCTCCAGCGCAGCGGCGCTGATGAAGGGCACCAGTGTGCTGCGGTCGGGCCAGGCGGAGTAGAGCCCCTCGACGTCGGTGAGCATGAGCAGGGTGCGGGCCTTGAGGGCCACGGCGATCGCGGCGGCGGCCGTGTCGGCGTTGACGTTGAGGACCGTCTCGGAGTCCGTCGTCAGCGGGGCGACCGAGGAGATGACCGGGATGCGGCCCTGGTCGAGCAGGTCGATGATGGGCTGCGGGCTGACGTCGACGACGTCACCGACCAGGCCGACATCGACCTTGTGCCCGTCCACCGTGGCCAGGCGCTGCCGGGCTCGCAGGAGTCCGCCGTCCTCACCACTGATGCCGACCGCGGCTGAGCCGTCGATGTTGAGCAGGGAGACGAGCTCTCGCTGCACGGAGCCGGTGAGGACCATGCGGACAACGTCCATGACCTCGGGTGTGGTCACGCGCAGGCCTCCGCGGAACTCCGAGGTGATGTTCAGCCGCTTGAGCATCGCGTTGATCTGGGGCCCACCGCCGTGGACGACGACGGGGCGCACCCCGACCTGGTGGAGGAAGAGGATGTCCTGCGCGAAGGCGCGCTTGAGATCATCGTTGACCATGGCGTTGCCGCCGTACTTGATGACCATGGTGGCGCCCTTGTAGGTGCGCAGCCACGGTACGGCCTCCAGCAGGACGGATGCCTTGGTCTGTGGGTCGAGAGGGGTCCGTTTCATGTCGTGTAGTCCGCGTTGATGGTGACGTATCCGTGGGTGAGGTCGTTGGTCCACACGGTGGCCTCGGCCGGGCCCGCCGACAGGTCGATGTCGATGCGGGTCTCGCGTGGGCTCATGTCCACCGCGTCCCGGTTCGGTTCGGGGGTGCCGTGGCTGAAGATCGTGATGCCGTTGATGGCGACATCGACCTCATCGGGGTTGAAGGGGCAGACGTCCTCGGGCACGGTCCCGAGCTGGGAGAGGATGCGCCCCCAGTTGGGGTCGGCCCCGGCGACGGCGCACTTGAGGAGGTTGGAGGAGCTGACGGTGCGGGCCGCGGCCTCGGCGGCCTCCTCGCTGACGGCGCCGGAGACGGTGATGGCGATGTCGTGGGTGGCGCCCTCGGCATCGGCCACGAGGCGCCGGCCGAGCCTGCTCATCACCTCGGTGAGCGCCTCGTCGAACTCGGCTCGAGAGGGGGTGGTGCCGGAGGCTCCGGAGGCAAGTAGGAGAACCGTGTCATTGGTGGACATGCAGCCGTCGGAGTTGATCCGGTTGACGGTTCGTGCCGTGGCGGCTGCCAGGGCGTCCTGCGCCTGCGGAGGAGTGATGACGGCGTCGGTGGTGATGACGGCGAGCATGGTGGCCATCCCAGGGGCCAGCATGCCCACTCCCTTGATCATGCCGCCGATGGTCCAGCTCTGCTCGCCGGTACCGACTACGACGACGTCCTCCTTGGAGACGGTGTCGGTCGTCATGATGGCGGTGGCGGCATCGGTCCCGGCCTGGGACGTGTCGGCCAGGGCGAGGGCGGCGACGTCGACTCCCTCCAGGAGGACGGGCATATCGATGCGCTCTCCGATGACGCCAGTGGAGCAGACCAGGACCTGGCCCGGTTCGGCTCCCAGCAGGCCGGCGGTGCGGGCGGCGGTGGCCTCGGTGTCGTTCAGGCCCTGCGTGCCGGTGCAGGCGTTGGCACTGCCGGAGTTGAGGACGACGGCGCGGGCGTGGCCCGGCCGGGCACCTTCCTGACCGGCCAGGAGCCGCCGTGACCAGACGACGGGGGCGGCGACGACCCGGTTGGTGGTGAACACTCCGGCCGCGGTGTCGAGCGGTCCGTCATTGACGACGAGGGCGAGATCGGGCCTGCCGGAGGCCTTGAGGCCGGCGCGCACGCCGGCGGCGCGGAATCCCTGGGCTGCGGTCACGCTCACGGTGCGACTCCTTGGGTGACGATGGCGGTGGTCTCCTCCAGCCCGAGGGCGAGGTTGAGGGACTGCACGGCGGCACTGGCGGTCCCCTTACCGAGGTTGTCGATGGCGCACATGGCGATAACGGAGTCCGCACGACGGTCGATAGCGACCTGAACGGTTGCGGTTCCGCTTCCCAGGACGGTGCCGGTGTTGGGCCAGGTGCCCTCGGGCAGCAGCTGGATGAGGCTCTCACCGTTGCCGGTGACCCCGTAGGCGTCATCCCAGGCCGCCCGTAGGGTGGCTTCCGGGTCGGGGGCCTCGCGCAGAGCCGAAGTCATGGGGGCGGTGACTGTGGCGAGGATGCCACGGCTCATGGGGACCAGGACCGGGGTGAAGGACAGGTGTACTGAGCCGGCGGCAGCGCCGGCCGCCTCCAGGTTCTGGATGATCTCGGGAATGTGTCGGTGGGTGCCGCCGACGGCATAGGGCTGAGCCGACCCCAGTGCCTCAGCGGCAGTGAGGTGAGGCTTGAGCGCCTTGCCGGCGCCGGAGTAGCCGACCGCCAGCACCGCGGTCAGTCGGGAGGAGTTGAGGAGTCCGGCGGCGACGCCGGGCTGGACGGCCAGGGTGACGGCAGTGACGTTGCAGCCGGGAACTGCGATGCGCCTGGTGGCGGCCAGCTCGTCGCGCTGAGCGCGGGGGCGCGTCTCGCCGTTGCGCAGGAGCTCGGGCATGCCGTAGGTCCAAGCGCCGGCGTAGTCGGAGCCGTAGAAGGTCTCCCATGCCTGCTGACTGGTCAGGCGGTGGTCCGCCCCGCAGTCGATGAGTAAGGGGGCGCCTCCGCCGTCCGGCGCGAGCCTCTCAAGGGCCGCTGTGATGGCTCCGGAGGCCCCGTGCGGCAGGGCCAGGACGACGACGTCGTGCTCAGCGAGGATCTCCGCCTCGGTGGGCTGGACGATTCGGTCCGCCAGGGACACCAGGTGCGGGTGGTGGTCTCCGAGCCGACTGCCGGCGGATGAAGCCGCCGTGAGCGCACCGACCTCCACCTCGGGGTGGGCCGTGAGCAGGCGCAGGACCTCACCGCCGGCGTACCCGGTGGCTCCAGCAACAGCAACTGTCCAACTCATACAGCAACCATACATCCGCCTGCATAGAAATGCACTCGTCGGTGGTCACTGAAATTTTTCTCCCCCCTGCCCCGACGTCGAGGACTAGGAGCGATCGCGGCGACCGGTGAGCGTGTCGTCATAGAGGGAGGTGGCGATGGCGTCGGCCCACTGACGCACCTCACCCCAGTCGCGGTAGTCACCCTCGGTCGCTCCCCCGAGTCTGGCGATGGAGCGTTCACGCAGACTGAGCTTGGAGGGATCGAAGCGGCCCGCGAAGGTCACGTGATCCTCCGGGTCAATGGCCAGGAGCACCGGGCCGATACGCATGGGATCGGAGACCTTGCCCTTCGGCAGACCGGAGAGCCCCACGGAGAAGGCCCACACAGGCTTGTCCCTGAGGACATCATGGAAGCGCTCGGTGAAGTCGACGGCCTCCGGCGTCCACTTGGTCATGTAGACCGCACTCCCCAGGACGAAGGCGTCATACCCCTCGACACTGTCGACATCCTCGGGACGTTTGGTCTCCACATCGATCTGGGCGGCCTGGAGCCGCTCGGCAATCACCGCAGCCACCTCATCGGTGGACCCGTGCTTGGAGGAAGAGGTCAGCAGGATCTTCATGCCACCTAGTATTACCGAGAGCACACCTGCTGTCTGGGATCCCCTGCTCGCCGAAGACATCGAAGAGGCACTGACGGCCATGATGTGCGTCACATCATGGCCGTCAGTTCTTGTGAGGACGGACGTGGTTCAGCTGCGCAGCTCGGCTCCCAGAAGCTTGGCGGCCCGCTTGACCACGCGCTTGCGCACGCCGGCGGTCTCTTCGGCGGTCAGCGTGCGGTCAGGGGCTCGCAGCACCAGGGAGAACGCCAGAGACTTCTTGCCCTCGCCGAGCTGGGGGCCGCGGAAGACGTCGAAGAGACGCACCTCCTCGGCCAGGTCCCCTGCGGCCTGTCTGACCAGGGCCTCGACCTCGGCGGCAGTGGTGGTCTCGTCGACGACGAGGGCGATGTCCTCCTTGGCGGCCGGGAAGGTGGAGACGGCCTTGACCTGGAGTGCCCCGGCGCCGCGGGAGGCCTCCAGCAACGGGTTGAGGTCGATCTCGACGGCGCAGGCCCGCTCCGGAAGTCCGAGGGCGCGGACCACCCGCGGGTGGAGCTCGCCGGCGTGGGCGACGATCCTGCCGGGCTCGACCTCCTTGCCCCGACGTCGACCGGGTAGGCGGATCTCCGCGGTGCGACCGGGGTGCCAGGGGGCGTAGGGGCGCTCAGGGGCGGAGACCTCGATGTCCACCCCGAGCGTGCTGGCCACAGTGCGGACCACCTCGACGGCGTCGGCCCAGTCCCAAGGGCGGCCGACCCCCAGGACTCCGCTGCGCTCGTGCTCACCGGTCATGACGGCACCGACATGAGTGGGCTGAGCGGGGACGCCCGCCTCAAGGGCCGCCTCCTCTGAGTCGGTGGGACGCCCGGCGGTTCCGGGGATCGGGGCGGGAATGGTGCCGGCCGGGTGGGTGACTGAGCCGATCTCGAAGACGGCGACGTCAGTCAGGCCTCGGGAGACGTTGCGCCGGGCGACATCGACCAGGGAGTCGAGCACGCTGGTGCGCAGGTAGGGGGTGTCCTCGGCCAGGGGGTTGGCCAGACGGACCGTCTGGCGGCGAACGTCGTCCGTTGAGATCTCGAGCAGGTCGTGGATGTCCCCGATGAAGGGGTAGGACAGGACCTGGGTGAGTCCGGCCTCGGCCAGGGCGCGCACGACGTCACGGCGGGCCCTCTGGTCGGCGCTCAGTCCCGTGCCGGCGGGGGCCGCGGGCACGATGACCGGGATGGCGTCGTAGCCGTCGAGGCGGGCGATCTCCTCAACCAGGTGGGCGGAACCCACGAGGTCCGGGCGCCAGGTCGGCGGCGTGACGGTCAGCAGAACGGTTCCGTCGTCGGCGGAGCCGCTGCGCTCCACGGTGCATCCGATGGTGGTGAGCAGCTCGGTGACGCGCTCGGTTCCGTAGGCGACGCCGGTCAGTCGTTCGGCGGCGTCGGCGCGCATGGTGATGGGCTCGGGGGCCCGGGTGCGGTTGATGTCGGTGGCCACGGGCTCGGCGGTGCCGCCGCCGTACTCGACGAGCAGGTCGACGGCCCGCTGCGCGGCGATGGGCGCCAGCTCGGTGTCCACGCCGCGCTCGTTGCGCTTGGAGGACTCGGTGGGCAGTTTGTGGCGTCGGGAGGAGCGGGCCACGGAGACCGGGTCGAAGTGGGCGGCCTCGATGAGGACGTCGCGGGTGCTGGCGTCGACCTCGCTGAGAGCGCCGCCGAAGACACCGGCCAGAACCAGGGCCCGGGAGCCCTCGCCCTCCGGGGAGTCGGCGATGACCAGGTCCTCGGGGTCGAGGGTGCGGGTGACGTCATCGAGGAAGGTGAGGCGCTCACCATCCTTCGCCCGGCGCACAACGATGGGGGCAGTGAGCTTACCGGCGTCGAAGGCGTGCAGTGGCTGACCCAAGTCGAGCATGACGTAGTTGGTGACGTCGACGGCCAGGGAGATGGGCCGCATGCCTGCGGCGGTGAGGCGGTCCTGCATCCAGGCAGGCGACGGTGCGTTCGGGTCGATGCCGCGCACGAGACGGGCGACGTAGCGGTCGCAGCCGGGGCGTCCGTGGATGGGGCGGGGGTCCTCGGGGATGACGACGTCGAAGCCGTCTTCGTCGACAGGGGCCACGCCGTTGGGGTAGAGCCCCGTGTCGGTGGCGTCGGCGGGGTCGGTGAAGCGGGCGCCGGTGGAGTGGGAGTACTCGCGGGCCACGCCGCGCATGGAGAAGCAGTAGCCGCGGTCCGGGGTCACGTTGATCTCGAGGACCTCCTCCCCCAGGCCGAGGATGCCGATGGCGTCGGTCCCGGGGGCGGGCGGTTCCTCACCCTCGTGGCCGTGCTCGGCCAGCCACTGCTGGAGCACGATGATGCCGGAGTGGTCCTCCCCGATGCCGAGCTCACGGGCGGAGCAGATCATGCCGTCGGAGACGTGGCCGTAGGTCTTGCGCGCGGCAATGCGGAAGTCACCGGGGAGGACGGCGCCGGGCAGGCAGACCACGACGTAGTCACCGACGTCGAAGTTGTGGGCGCCGCAGACGATGCCGCGGCTGGGCAGCTCGGAGGGCTCCTTGCCGGTGCCGGGGGCATCGTTGTGCTCGGGTCCGACGTCGACGCGGCAGTAGTTGATGACCTTGCCGTTGGACTGCTCCTTGGCCTCGCGGGTGAGGACCTTGCCGACGACGAGGGGGCCGGTGACGGCCGGGGGAACGATGCGCTCCTCCTCCAGGCCCACCCGGACGAGGTCGGCGGCGAGCTGCTCGGCACTCAGGTCGGCGGGAACATCGACGTGCTCGCGCAGCCATTCAATAGGGACGTAGGGCATGTCAGTTTCCCTTTCCGGTGGTGCCGAACTGCTGGGAGAAGCGGATGTCGCCCTCGACGATGTCGTGCATGTCGGCGATGCCGTGGCGCAGCATGAGGGTGCGCTCCAGGCCCATGCCGAAGGCGAAGCCGGTGTAGACCTCGGGGTCGATGCCGCAGGCCGTGAGCACGTTGGGGTTGACCATGCCGCAGCCTCCCCACTCGATCCAGCCGGCGCCGCCCTTCTTCTGAGGGAACCACAGGTCCATCTCGGCGCTGGGCTCAGTGAAGGGGAAGAAGGAGGGACGCAGGCGGGTGCGCGCCTCGGGACCGAACATGGCCTTGGCGAAGTGGTCGAGGACGCCCTTGAGGTGCGCCATCGTCAGGCCCTTGTCCACGGCCAGGCCCTCGACCTGGTGGAAGACGGGGGTGTGGGTCTGATCGAGCTCGTCGGAGCGGAAGACCTTGCCGGGGCAGGCCACGTAGATCGGGGGCTGCTGATCGAGCATGACCCGGGCCTGGACCGGGGATGTGTGGGTGCGCAGCACAAGGTTGGCCGCCTGCCCCTCGTCCGCCCCGACGCTGGAGCCGTCGATGTAGAAGGTGTCCTGCATCTGGCGGGCGGGGTGATCGGCGTCGAAGTTGAGGGCGTCGAAGTCGAACCACTCGTGCTCCACCTCCGGCCCCTCGGCGATGGACCAGCCCATGGCGACGAACAGGTCAGTGACCTCGTCGACGAGGATGTCAAGGGGGTGCCGGGCGCCCCTCTGCGTCCGCGAGGTGGGGATGGTGACGTCGACCGCCTCGGTGCGCAGCATCTCCTCCTCGGCGGCGGCCTCGAGGGTCTCCTGTCTGGCGGCCAGGGCCTTGGCGATACGCCCGCGAGCGCCGCCCAGGAGCTTGCCGGCCGTGGGCTTATCCGCCTTGTCCAGGGTGCCGATGAGCCGGTTGGCCAGGGTCAGTGGTGAGGCGTCGCCGGTATGGGCCAGGCGGGCCTCCTTGAGCTCGGCGAGGGTGCCGGCTGCGGCGAAGGCGGCCAGGGCCTCCTCGACGGCGGCGTTGATGCCGGCCTCGTCCAGGGGCGAGAGCGCGCCGGGAGCGTCAGTCATATGCGGTGCCTTCCACCAGGTGTCTCCGGGGTTGTCCGCCCTTAAGGGTAGTCTGCGCCGTCGCGAGGGCGTGAATCGTCTCGTCACCGGGGTGGCGCGGTAGCCGCTCCCCGCACCTTGTCATGTGGTCACGTGCTCCAGTCGGGCTGCTGCCACCTGGGACTTGACGGTGACGTTACGTCACCTGCTGTCATGGATTCATGCGCATCAAGGAGCTTGCCCGGATCGCCGGCACCACGCCGAGGGCGGTGCGTCACTACCACCACCTGGGCCTGTTGGAGATTCCGCCCACGGTACGGGGGAAGCGCGAGTACGGCGTCGAGCACGTGGCCCGTCTGCTGCGTATCCGGTGGCTGGCCGACGGCGGGCTGTCGCTGACTCAGGTGGCTGAGATGCTCGCCTCGGACACGATCGGCACCGATCAGGACTCCCGCCGTGAGGCGGTGCTGCGTGACCTGCGGGCCACTCGGGGCACGATCGAGGCACAGCAACGCAGCCTGGCCGAGCAGGCCTCCCGTGTCGATGAGCTCATCGCCCGGGTGGAGCGCGGTGAGGGCCTGTCCCCCGCCCCCAGCGCCCTGACGCGTTTCTACGACGACATGGAGGCCAGGATCGCCCACCTGGGCGGCAGCATGCGAGGGCTGCGGGCCGAACGCCAGATGATGGTGGTACTCGCCTCGCTGGGCATGGTGCCCGACAGTGCGATCCCCTTCATCGAGGGACTGGATGAGGCCGATCGGGAGTTGGCCGCCCAGCAGATCGCGGACTTCACCCGGCTGTCCACATTGCCGGAGAAGGAGGGCCGGGCCGAGGCCCACCGGATTGCGCAGAACAGCTGGGGGCTGGCGTGCCGCCACAAGGAGCACGCCCTGGCCGTCCTGGACGACCTGCCCTCGGGCGCTCTGGGCCGTGCCATGTGGCGACTCACCCATGTGCTGACTACTTCCAGCTATCCGCATCCGGCTCAGCAGGCCTTCGTGGCTGAGCTCATGGAGCTCTTGCTCGCCGATCCGGACTTCGCCGCAACTATCCGCCGCTCGGCGGGAGAGGAGCCAGTGCTGTGAAAACCGAGGCAAAGAAGGCAGTAGTCGCATCAGCAGCGATGTCCCACACGGGCTCAGCCGAGCACGCCACGGATTCCCCTCCCGCCGCGGTCCGTGACCTGGGACGCGGGACTGAGTCGCCGGTGCACGTGCGCGGTGTGGTCAAGCGCTTCGGGCGCTTCAGGGCTCTGGACCACCTCGACCTGGAGGTGGAGGCGGGCAGCGTCCACGGCTTCCTCGGCCCCAACGGTGCGGGTAAGTCCACAACGATCCGTGTCCTGCTGGGGCTCTACCGGCCAGATGAGGGAAGTGTGAGCGTGCTGGGCCGCGAGCCGTGGAGGGATGCCGCGCTCATCAACCGGGAGGTCTCCTATGTTCCCGGTGATGTGGCGCTGTGGCCGGCCCTGACCGGCGGACAGGTGCTCGATGCCCTGTCCGGACTGCGAGGATCGCGCGACACCGATCGGGAGGCCGAGCTCATCGAACGGTTCGATCTCGATCCGACCAAGCGGGTACGGACCTACTCCAAGGGGAACCGGCAGAAGGTGGCGCTCGTGGCCGCCCTGGCAGCACCGACGCGGCTGCTCGTGCTCGACGAGCCCACCAGCGGCCTGGATCCCCTCATGGAGCGGGTCTTCACCGAGGAGGTCGCCAGGGCCGCCGGTGAGGGCCGCACGGTTCTGCTCTCCAGCCACATCCTGGCCGAGGTCCAACGCCTGTGCAGTGCGGTCACGATCATCAAGAACGGCCGCGTCGTCCAGCACGGTGACCTGGGGACCCTGCGGCGTCTGTCACGCACCCGCATCGAGCTGGGCGTTCCGACCGACGAGCTCGCCACCGTCTCGCAGGAACTGGAGACCATGGATCTCGACGTCGTCGAGGACAGTGGCCGTCTCAGCCTCGAGGTGTCGGCGGAGCAGGTGCCGGCGGTGCTGAGCCTCGCGGGCGAGCACCGGATCCAGGACGTCACGTGTGAGCCGGCCAGTCTGGAGGATCTCTTCCTGCGTCACTACGAGGAGGCCTGATGAACGCCGCATCGAGCACAGCAGCGAACGCGATGGTGCCGACCGTCAGCTCCGGCGCGAACGGTGCCCTGGCCGGCTGGGACGCCTACCTGCGGATTCTGCTGAGACGATTCCGGTTTCAGATCGTGGCTTGGCTGATGCCCCTGTGGCTGTTAGTCGGTGTCACCGCGCCGAGCTACGAGAGCGTCTACCCCTCGTTGGAGACCCGGACGGTGCTCATCGAGCAGATGCGCAAGTCTCCGGGGACGCGCCTGCTCTACGGATACGTCCCGACTCCTGGCCGGCTCGGGCAGCTCCTGCAGTGGGAGACTGGGACCTTCCTGCTCGTGTGCACCTCACTCATGGCGATTCTGCTGACGTGCCGGGTGCTGCGGGCGGATGAGGACGAGGGTCTCGTCGAGATCCTGCGCGCCACGGGTGTGGGCAGGTCGGTTCCCTTTCTCGTGCCGGTGGGTCTGATGTGGGCAGTGGTCGGCACCCTGTCTGCGGGGGTCGGTGGCATTCTGACCTGGCAGACCAGGAGGATCGAGGAGCTGACGGTCACTGGGGCCTGGGCGCTGGCCGGGACGATCTGCGTAACCGGCTGGGTGTTCTCGGCCGTCGCGGCGGTGGCCTCCCAGTTGGGACGTCAGGTGGGCCAGGCCAGGGGCCTGTCCATGGTGATGCTCGCACTCGCCTTCGTGATGCGGGTGAGCGCCGACCAGATCTCAGACGGCACTGGCTCGGACTGGCTCAGGTGGTTGACTCCCCTGGGTTGGCGTGACCTCGTACGCCCGTACACCGATGACCGTTTCGCGGTGCTCGCGGTGTGCGGCGCCGTTGCCATCGCTCTGACACTCGGCGCCGCGGTGCTCGCCGCGCGCCGTGAGTATCTGGACGGCTACCTCCCCGACCGCAGCTCGTCTCGGGGGCGGTGGCGAGTGCGGGGACATATGGATCTGCTCGGGCGCCTGTCGTGGCGCGGTCTCGTCGGTTGGGCACTGGCCTCGACGGGTCTTGCGCTCCTGTACGGATCCGTCTCTGGCAGCATCAAGGACCTGCTGGCCCCCGGTTCTCCGACGGCGTCCTATGTCGGCAAGATGGCCGTGGGGTCCCCGGTGGAGCAGTTCATGTCCCTCATGACAGTGGTGACGGTACTGCTTGTGGCTGTGGCGGCGGTGCGGCGGGTGAACCGGTTGGCGGGTCTGGAGCACGCGGGCCTGGTGGAGGTCGAGCTGGCCGCCGGAGTCAGTCGAGGACGCGTGTTCCTGCTCCAGGTTCTGTGCGCCCTGATCGAGTCGATGGTCCTGCTGCTCGTCTCGGCAGCGGTCCTTGCGGCGACGACGGCGACTCAGCTCACGGACGACCACGCCGTGGCGCGGTCCTTCATGTTCACGGTGAGCCAGCTGCCCGGTATGGTGGCGGCCATCGGGATCGCGGCCGCCCTGGTGGGTCTGGCGCCGAGACTGACCGGCCTGTCCTGGGCGGTCGTCACCTGGAGCGCTTTCGCCCAGTTCTTCGGTGGACTCGTCGAGCTCAAGGACTGGGCCAAGGACCTCAGCGTGCTCGGGCATCATCTCGACGTCGTCGGCTCACCTGACTGGAAACCCTTGGCCGTCCAGACGGCGGTAGGACTCACCGGCATCATGATCGGACTGGTCGCCTACACCCGCCGCGACCTGCCCGCCTGACGACGAGACTGTTCTCTCTCACCTCGTCATCTTGTGTTGCTCTCAGAACAGATATACCGCGCCGATCAGGTGGACGAGGGCAACGGCAAGAGGGAACACCGCCATCCCCGGCAGGCGGTACATCACTCCGATCGCAGTGTCTCCAAGCTGAGCGGCCGCCGACGCAGCCAAGACGAGCAACGTCAGCGGTCGGGCAGGATCCAGCCAGACAGCAACGGCGACAAGTAGTCCGAGTGGGATGCTTCGAGCCGCGTACATCGCCGGATAGAAACGGCTCTCTCGCCCGTCAGAGCCAGGCGGCGCAAGTGCCTGCGGACGGAGCACCGTAACGACACCGAACCCCGCAGAGACGATTCCCAGCGACGAGTTCAGCGACGCAAGCCACCACGGCATGAGGACCACTCTCCCTATCGTTCACATCTGAATCATTCCTTACTGTACCGTTATTCTCATGACCGGAGAAGATGGCCACGCAATCCTGTCCTCGGCATGCTTCCAGCTCGGTGTCGCAGGCAGCCAGATCACCCAATCCTTCTCAAGACGCATCGAACACATCGGCCTGTCCCACAAACAAGTGGGACTGCTCGCCGTCGTCGACGCCGGAGTGGCGACCTCACAACGCGAGATCGCCACACGACTTCATGTCGCCCCAAGCCTGGTGGTGACACTGGTCGACCAGCTCGCCAGCACCGGTGCCGTGCGCAGGACGCGCAGTCGGAGCGACCGTCGAGTGCAGACCATCGAGATCACCGACGAAGGGCGCAAGCTGCTGAAGACTGCCACCGATGTCGCCAGCAGACTCGACGCCGACCTGCGCACGTCCCTCTCCCCCGACGATCAACAGGCCTTGGACAGGCTCCTGCCTTCACTTCTTCACTCCGCTGTGACAACAGGCCAAGACGAGGCGTAGCCCAGGTCAGCTCACCGGCTTCCGACACACGGACAACGTACTTTCCGGCAGCGGATATGCTCCCAATGTCGCGGCGAGCACCCACCACACCCAGTCGACTCGGATTCGGGCGCTGGCCAAGGACCTCAGCGTGCTCGGGCACCATCTCGACGTCGTCGGAACCCCCGACTGGAAGCCCTTGGCCGTCCAGACCGTGGTTGGCCTCATCGGCATCACGATCGGCCTGGTCACCTACACCCGCCGCGACCTGCCCGCCTGAACACCATCACTACAGCTCATCTCCACCCCTCCATCCAGCGACACCTTGTAGACGGCACCATAAAGACTGGACGTTTCCCGCCCTGCTTTACTGTCAAGATTGCTCGTGTTAGCGTCCCATTACCCCGACGCAGACAGCAATACCATCACACGAGGAGAATCACTGATGGCAAAGCTCATTTCCCGGCGTCATACCCTTGGTCTGCCGCTTGCTCTCGCAGCGACCGCGTACATCGGTCATAGCACAGGAGCAGCAGCGGCCACCTCAACAACCACCAATGAGGCGGCCATTCCTGCGACGAGATTCTACCCGGGCCGGAACGGAAGAAGAGGACTGGTCGTCTACCTTGACGGTGACGGCCAGGAGCTGCATGACAGTGACGGCGACGATACGTCCCCGATTCCCGGCGGCCTTGCCGGAGCGGACGGAATCGTTGGCGCCGCAACAAGCCGAGGCTATGACGTCTTGTCCGTTCGCACCCCGAGCAGGGATAGAAAATGGTGGAGCGGAGACAATGTCAACTATCTGACGGACACAATCCAGAGGGAAAGCACCAAGCACGCAAGCACACTGGACCAATTGTGGCTTATCGGCTACTCCGGAGGATCCGAGTTCATCACCCAGAGCTTCTTCCCCGAGTATGCCGAAAGCATGAAAGCCGGAGGATTCCTTGTCTTTGGCGGAGGCAACGCCCCGAAGGACCAGACTGGAGTCTCATTCTCCCCTCAAGCGCGAAGTACGTTCTCACTGAACTGGGTGACCGGGAAATTGGATTCGTCCAAAGATTATGACGCCCTCGGGAACGCGAAGAAGGGACTGGCCTTCTACAGCTCAGCCCCGGACGTCGCCTTCAGTCACACGTGGAGCGAATGGCCCAACAACAACCATGAGAACATCACGAAGCACTTCGGCCGCTACGTCGGAGTCGTACTCGAGCGGTACCAGTAGACCGGTCTCCTACAGCTGACTCCGCTTGTGAGGGTGGGGCGATGTTGTCGCCCCACCCTCAGCGGGTACGCGACTCGATGTACCTGGCCAGAGCACCCAGGGACCAGTTCACGATGATGTAGAGCACCGCGATGATGACATAGGTCTGGAAGAAGACCGACAAACGGGCGTCGATCTTCGCCTGACCGATCATGGTGGAACCGCGATACATGAGCTCGGGGTAGGCGAGCACGTACGCCAGTGTCGTCCCCTTGATGATGGTCACCAGCTGCGTCACCAGAGTCGGGAGCATGAGGCGCAGGGCCTGTGGCGCCAGAATGAGACGCATTGTGAGAGATTGACTCATCCCCAGTGCCACGGCGGCCTCTGTCTGTCCCCTATCCAGTGCCCGGACACCGGAGCGGAAGACCTCCGCCGTCGTCGCCGAGGTGCACATGACGATCGGCAGAGCCAGCTTCCAGAAGTCCGAGACCGTCGCGAAGCGGGGAACCACCAGGAGGAAGAAGTAGACGAGCAGCAGCATCGGCACCGCCCTCATGGCATCGATCCACAGGCCGACCAGCCACCTCACGGGGCGGTTGTCCAGCAGACGGAGCCATCCCAGGGCGATTCCCAGAGGGAAGGTGAGGACGGCGGAGACGGCCCCCAGGCTCAACGTAGTACCGGCTGCCTCCAGGAGCTGACTGACGACCGAGCGTCCCAGGAAGTAGCGCCACTCGGGGTAGTCGAGCTGCCCCGCGAGGTCCAGTCGGTAGAGAACCGCACCCACCAGCGCCGCGATTCCAATGACGGCGAAGACCGATCCGATGGCGATCAGGATGCGCCCCCGCGGCCCCGGCTCATCGAAGAGCAGCGCCGCATCCGTTGCCCCGGAGCCCTGGCCCCGCTGCCGACGTGGACGGGCATCTGCCATCGGCATGATGTCTGAGCTCATGCTCGTCCCCTCCCCATGAACTCGAGGCGTCTTTCAAGAAGCCCGCCGAGCCTCGTCGCGGCAAAGGCGATGGCCAAGTAGGTGAGACCGGAGGTGAGGAAGGTGATGACTCCCGCAGCCCGATCCTGGTTGATTCTCTGCGTGACGGCCGTCAGCTCGACGACGCCGATGGCCGCGGCGAGCGAGGAGCCGATGAGGCAGGCGATGAAGATGTTGACCAACGGCTGGATCGTGCGCACCAGCGCCTGGGGCAGGACAATGCCGCGGATGATGAGGCCGAAGGGCATTCCCAGAGCGCGAGCGGCCTCGATCTGGCCCTTCGGCACCGAGTTGATTCCGCTGCGGACCGTCTCGCACACGAATCCGGATGAGGAGAAGATCAGTGCGACGATCACCGACCAGAAAAGAGGGATCGTGATGCCGACATGGGGTAGCGCCAACCCGATGAGCACCATGAGGCACAAGTTGGGAATGTTGCAGGCGACTGTCACCCACGCCGCGCCCAGCGCGCGCAGCGGAGGGATGGGACCGACCCGGAAGATGGCCATGAGCGATCCCAGGAACAGCCCACCCAGGTAGGACAGGACGGAGATCACTAGGGTAACCAGCAGCCCCCAGCCGATATCGGCAAGATTATCGGTAATGGCACTCACAGTCGCCTCCTTGCAAGATGCGGGTCGTCACCATGACGGGAATGCTGCCGGCTGCCGTGCCACCGAGACCCTGTAGCGGATCCGCTCGGACCGAGGACACGGCAAGCCTGACAGGCGCTGACGTCGTTCAGGAGCTCTGCGGGGTCGCGTCCCCGGTGGCCGAGGAGCCGGGGACCGAGCCGATGGCCGGCGGCTGTGGGGCGGTGCCACCGAGGGACTTTCCGATCGTCGCGTCCCAGATCCTCTTCCAGGTGCCGTCGGCCTCAATCGTCTTCAGGAAGGTGTTGACGAAGGCCTGCGCACCGGAGTCCTTGGGGAGTCCGATACCGTAGGGGTCCTCGGCGAAGGTCTCACCGACGATCTTGACCTTGTCATTGGACAGGACCTCGCTCTTGAGCAGGGACTGGTCCACGACGTAGGCCTTGACCTGACCGCTCTCAACGGCGGCGACGCACTTGGCCTGGGTGTCGAAGGGCTTGGCGTTTGCCTTGGGGGCGTGCTTCTTCAGCGCAGCGGCCGACGAGGAGTTGGACTGGACCGCGACATCCCCGGTGAGGGTGTCGACGCCGGTGATGTCCTGGTTGTCGGCCTTGACCAGGATGGCCTGGCTGGAGGCGTAGTACGGGCCGGCAAAGTCGATCTTCTTGGCCCGCTCCGGGGTGATCGTGTAGGTGGCGATGACGGCCTTGACCGTGCCGTTCGTCAGGACGGTCTCGCGCGTGTCGGAGGTGACCTGCTGGACCTCGAGGAGGGAGCGGGCGTCGTCGCCGCCGATGATGTAGCGGGCCAGCGCCTGGGCGATGGCCGCATCGAAACCGGAGATCTTCTTCGTCTTGGAGTCCTCCCAGGAGAAGACCTCCGAGGTCTTGGTCCCGCCGGTGACGAGCTTGCCCGCCTGCTTCACGGCGGCGGCCCAGGGGGAGGCGGCCACGACGTCGGCGGCGGCCACCGGACCGGAGTTGATGGCCTTGTCGTAGTCGGCGTCGGAGGCCGACGACGAGGCGACGGCCTTACCGTCGGCGCCTGTGTCGGCGCAGGCGGCCAGCACGCCGGCCAGGGAGACGGCACCGGTCGTGGCCAGGAGTCCGCGGCGGGAGAGGGTGGTCATGGTGTTCCTTTCGTTCGGACGGGGAGGGGCCGTCCCAGGCGCTGGGCCTGCGGTGGTCGCCGCACTCGGGAGACGGTGCGGTTCGGGGCTCAGTGGCTGAGCACCTTGGAGAGGAAGTCGCGGGCGCGCTCGGTGCGCGGGGAGGAGAAGAACTCAGCGGGTCGGCCGGACTCAACGATCTGGCCGCCGTCCATGAAGACGACCCGGTCGGCGACCGAGCGGGCGAAGCCCATCTCGTGGGTGACGACGAGCATGGTCATGCCCGAGGCCGCCAGGTCCTTGATGACGTCGAGGACCTCGTTGATCATCTCCGGGTCCAAGGCGCTGGTGGGCTCATCGAAGAGCATGAGCTTGGGGTCCATGGCCAGCGCGCGGGCGATGGCGACGCGCTGCTGCTGCCCTCCGGAGAGCTGGGAGGGACGTTTTCCGGCCTGGTCCTCCAGACCGACTCTGGCCAGCAGCTCACGGGCCCGTTCCTCAGCCCGGTTCCGGGGGACGCCACGCACCTTCATGGGTGCCAAGGTGATGTTGTCCAGCACCGTGCGGTGCGGGAAGAGGTTGAAGGACTGGAAGACCATTCCCACCTCGGCGCGCAGCTGGGCCAGGGCCCGGCCCTCCTGAGGCAGGGGGGTTCCGTCGATCTCGATCCGCCCCTTCTGGATCGGCTCCAGGCGATTGACGGTGCGGCACAGGGTGGACTTACCCGATCCGGAGGCGCCGATGACGGCCACGACCTCGCCACGGTGGATGTCGAGTGAGACGTCGTCGAGAGCCTTGAAACGGCCGTAGTACTTGGTGACGTGGCTGATCCGCACCAGGACGTCATCGTTCCGGTCTGCGGCTGCCTGATCAGGAGAGGGTGCGGATGCGGTCACGAGTACCTCGTCTCAACATGGGTATGGGAGCGTCATCTGTCTCATCGACAGCAACAGCAACACATCCACATGCGCACTGCATTCCTCCTTGACTCGTGTCGGCCTGCACATTCGAGGAGGTTTCGACCTCTCGTCAGGAAGAGTAGCACCGTCGGCAACCGGGGCGTCAACCGACTCTGAGCGCCCCAGCCCTTGGGATGATGCTCACACGCCATACAGAGTGCCTAACCGCACGAGCCGACCATGCGGTCGTAGTCTCATCTGCATGAGTCCCGCGAATGCCACCGATCCGCGCCGCCGCCTCCAGCCCGAGCAGCGCCGGGAGGAGCTGGTGAGAGTAGGCGTTGAGCTGTTCGCGGAAGGAACGCTCGACCGCACTCACGTCAACGAGATCATCAAGCGGGCCGGCGTCTCACGCACACTCTTCTATCACTACTTCCCCTCCAAGATCGCCTTCGCCCGAGCCATTGTGGAGTACGAGATCCTTCACCTTCATGGTCTGGTCGAGCAGCAGACGGCGCTGACCCTGGAAGGGGCGATCTCCACCTTCGCGGGCTATGTGAAGGCCAGGCCCGACAGCCTTCGAGCGCTTCACACCGGAGGTCTTGACCAGGACCCTGAGATCGCGGCAGCGCTGGCCACCAGCTTCGAGCGCTACGAACGCCTCGTGCTCATGCTCCTGGGCATCGCAGAGCCCGACGAGCACGCCATGTTCGCCGCCGAGGTGTGGATCAGCACCATGATCACCCTGTGCCTGGCCTGGCTGGATCACCCCGAGATCAGCCAGGAGACCATCACGAACATGTCCGCCCAGACGCTACGGAGTCTGGTGTCCCAGGCTCGGCAAGGCGCCGAGCACACCGCCGAACAGGCCTCAGCGCCGACCACTGCCCATGACCTGGTGGGTGACCACTGAGGTCGGCCTCCGAGCCACGCCGAGAATCAGGCCTCAGCCGAGTCCGCATCACACACTTTTTTCCAGCATTCCAAACCTGTCGTAAAAATAGGCGTTCACGTCGGCACGGACGTGCTACTCTCTCCCCCAGTTGTACAAGACGTGCAATAGAACGACGATGAGGGTTCCCCGTACTGCGGCGCCCCTCGCTCTCAGAAGGAGAGCCGATCATGCCTCAAGGCACCACTGGAGATGTGGTGGCTGTAAGCCGCAGGACATCGCGTGTCCTCTTCGCTCCGGAGACATTCAACTTCGCCGAGGTGACCCGCGCGATCGAGGTGGCCCGCCGGATGCCGTCGCACGTTGAGTGCGTCTTTGCCGGCTTCTCGCGACGCAACTCCGAGTACATCAGGGCCGCGGGCTTCGAGTTCCGCCTGCTGACCCCCTACCTCGGCGAGGAGGAGGGACGGCTGGCGCTGGCCTTCGACCAGGGCCGCAGCCTGCGTCACCCGTTCACGGCGCAGATGCTCGCCCAGCGGGTGAGCAGCGAGCGCGTACTGTTGCGCGGCCTGCGTCCGGACGCCGTTGTCATCGGAGTAACTCCCAGCCAGTTTATTTCTGCGAGGGCGGAGTGCGTGCCACTGGTTTTCGTACGGCCCTTCGCCTATTCCCTGGCGCACCTGGAGGCGGCGCGCGCCACAGGGGCCACCGGCTTCCTGCCCCGCACCTCCCCCGAGGAGTGCCTGCTCGATAACGTGGCCGCCCACGCGCTCCATGCACTGGGAACTCGGGTCCCCCTGCCTCGATCCTTCCATCAGGTGGCCAAGGCCAATGGCGTCTCGCTGCCCCAGGGAGTGCTCGCCGGGCTCACTGCCGACCTCAATCTCATCGCCAGCGCTCCACACCTGCTGCCTCGGTGGCTGAGGATGCCCGAGGGACACCGAGTGGTGGGACCGGTCTACGCCCGTCTGCCCGGGGAGACTCCCGAGCTCCTGGCCGACCTGGCTGCCGGCCCCCAGCCCCTGGTGTACTTCGCCATGGGCTCATCGGGGAACCGTGACCTCGTCCTTGACGTGCTCGCAGGCCTGGGCCGGGCGGATTGCCAGGTACTGGCACCGGTGCGCACCCACCTTCACGAGGAGGACCTGGAGACTCTTCCGCCCAACGTGCACGTCACTGACTGGATCCCGGCGCACCAGCTGGGCGACGCCGTCGACCTGGCCATCACCCACGGCGGGGAGGGAACGGTGCAGACCAGCTGCGTCCAGGGGTGGCCCTTCATCGGGATCCCGTTGCAGTTCGAGCAGCGATTCAACATTCAGCGCTGTGTGGCCTTCGGCTCGGCCAGACTCGTTTCGCAGAAGGAGGCTCGCAGGGCCGACTGGGCGGCGCTGGTGCGGCAGGCCCTGGCCAACGACGGCATGCGTTCCCGCGCTCGACGGATGGCGAGGCTCATGGAGGGGCTGGACGGACCGGGCCGTGCGGCCGAGGCGATCTGCGAGCTGCTGTGAGTCTGCGGCGGTTTGCCTCCGAGACTTCCGCCGGACTGTGTCCTAGGCCTGCGCCCGGGCGCTGGCGTAGAGGCAGACGACCGCGGCTGCGGCGACGTTGAGGGACTCCGCCTTGCCGTAGACGGGGATGGAGACGACGGCGTCGGCTCGGCTCAGCGCCTCTGAGGGCAGTCCGTGCGCCTCATTGCCGAGCAGCCAGGCACTCGGCGCCTCCAGGAGAGACTCGGCCTCGAAGAGGTCGAAGTCGCCGCGTCCGTCGGCCGCGAGGACGGTGAGTCCGGCGTTGTGGAGCGCGGTGACGGCGTCGTCGAGGGCCACACCGGTGACCACAGGCAGGTGGAAGAGGCTTCCGGCGGTGGAGCGCACGACCTTCGGCGCGGTGGGGTCCACGCTGCCGCGTACGAGGACGACGGCGTCGGCTCCGGCGGCGTCGGCGGCCCGGATGATGGTTCCAGCGTTTCCCGGGTCCTGGGCCTGGGTGAGGACGGCGACGAGCCTGGCCCCCTCCAGGGCGGTGGTCAGCGCCTCGGAGCCGGTGGCCTCCTCGGTGGCCACCACGGCCAGGAGGCCCTGAGCGTCAGCACTCATGGCGTCCATGACCTGCTCCGTGGTGACGTGCACGTAGAGCTCGGCCGCCACGGCCTCATCCCAGATCTCGCTGTGGCGCTCGACGGCCGCCTCGGTGAAGTAGACGTCGAGCAGGCGGCCTGGGGCGTGCCGGACGGCCTCCCGCACGCCCTGGGGGCCTTCAACCAGGAAGCGACGGTGCTTGGCCCTCGCGTTGCGGCGCGACAGGCCCGCCACCCGGGAGATGCGGGCCGAGGCCGGATTGCTCAGCACCTCTCGGCCGGCGGCCGGCCCCTCGGTAACGGTGCGCCGCCGCGGCCCGCGAGCCTGAGGACGGTCGGCAGAGTCATCGAAGAACTCATCAGGGACGGCAGAGGCGGTAGGGCTCATGCCGTCAGCCTACGCGAGCGGCCGACCAGAACACCGAATCCCCGCCACAAACCGACTCAGGGTCTGTGACGAGGACTCGGCGATCATGTGTCAGTGGGGCTGGCCCCCGGCTGCACTGGTGATTCAGGCCTTGGGGGCGTTGACGTCCTCGGGGAGGGCCTTGCGGGCCACCTCCACAAGGGCCTTGAAGCCCTCGGGCTCGTTGACGGCCAGCTCGGCGAGCATGCGGCGGTCGATCTCCACACCGGCCAGGCCAAGACCCTGGATGAAGCGGTTGTAGGTCAGGCCCTCGGCGCGGGCGGCAGCGTTGATGCGCTGGATCCACAGACGACGGAAGTCACCCTTGCGGGCGCGACGGTCGCGGAACGCGTAGACGCCGGAGTGGGTGACCTGCTCCTTGGCCTTGCGGTAGAGGCGCGAGCGCTGGCCGCGGTAGCCCGAGGCCTTCTCGAGAACGGAACGACGCTTCTTCTGGGCGTTAACAGCCCGCTTCACACGTGCCATGGTGAGACTCCTTGGTGGGTTGGGCGGTCAGCGACCGAGCAGCTTCTTGACCTGGCGGACGTCGGCCGGGGCGACCGGCTGGTCCTGGGACAGCTTGCGCTTGCGGCGGGAGGACTTGACCTCCAGCAGGTGGCGCTTGTTGGCCTGCTCGCGCATGAGCTTGCCGCTGCCGGTGACCCGGAAGCGCTTCTTGGCACCGGAGTGCGTCTTGTTCTTCGGCATGGGTAATTTCCTCTTCTCGGTCCCTGGGAGACCAGTGGTCGCCGGGACTGCGGACCCCGCTCACGGTGGCGAGGGGGTGGGTCGGTGGTGTCAGGTGAGTGTCGAGAGCGCCATCGGGCGCTCTCAGGCGTTCTCGCCGGCAGGCTCCCCGTCCAAGGCCTTGGCGCCCTTGGGCGCCCGGCCCGCGTGCTTCTCGGCACGGCGAGCGGCACGGGCCTCCTCGCGACGGCGGCGCTGGTCGGACTTGACCTCGGCCTTCTTACGGACCGGAGCCAGGACCATGACCATGTTGCGGCCGTCCTGACGGGGGTGGGACTCGATGGTGCCCAGCTCGGCCATCTCCTCGGCCAGGCCCTGCAGGAGCCTGATCCCGAGCTCGGGCCGGGACTGCTCACGGCCGCGGAAGCGGACGATGCACTTGACCTTGTCCCCGCCCTTGAGGAATCGCTCGACGTGGCCGCGCTTGGTGGCGTAGTCGTGCTCATCGATCTTGGGGCGGAACTGGATCTCCTTGAGCTGGGTGTTTGCCTGGTTGCGTCGCGCGTCGCGCGCCTTCATGGCCGACTCGTACTTGAACTTGCCGTAGTCCATGAGCTTGCACACCGGAGGTCGGGCGTCGGGTGCCACCTCGACCAGGTCGAGATCGGCCTCCTCAGCCAGACGCAGGGCGTCCTCCACGCGGACAACGCCGACCTGCTCTCCGCTGGGGCCGACGAGACGCACTTCGGGAACGCGGATCCGTTCGTTGATACGGGGCTCGCTGATGTCGGTTCCTCACTCTGAGTCACGGATGCTTGCGGGACGAGGAAAGGCCCCCGTCCCTGCCGCGCAGGTCGGAGGCCTCGTGATGAGCGCGGTCAACGCACGGCCGTGGCCGAGCAGGGACCGCGAAGGGCTTATCACCCTTGCATGAACCCGATTCCCGAAAGGAACCCAGGTGGGATCACTCCGCTTGCGCACCGGGGCGAACCCCGGGTGGTCAATGAGGAATACTACCAGGACACAGGCCGGCTCTCCCACTGCGTTCTCGCCCCACTTGGCGTGAGTCCTCCCACGTATGAGGCGGATATGAGGCGCGTCAGAGCGTCAAGAGGCCCAGCGGTTCGTGCGGGCTCCCCACACGACGGCGATGATGCCGACGGCGGCCTGGATCCCGAGCAGCGTCGTCGTCGGCGCCGCGATACCACTGGCGGCAAGCGCCGCAGCCAGTGCTCCTACGACGGCGGCATCGGGCCCTTGAGTCAGCATCTGCACCACTCCCGGCGGCAGGGATCCCACGGGCGAGGTGACGAGTCCGGCGGCGAAGTCGGGCATCTCCCGATACCCGGAACGCAGCGCCGCCCCGCCCCAGGCCCAGCCGCTTACAAGAGCCAGGGCGACCATGATTCCCAGCCCCTTCCAGTCGGCCGCGGCCCCGTGGGTCGCCATGACTGGGGCCAGGCTCAGGAGGGACCACGTGCTCATGAGGACGGCCGGCACGAGCAGGTGCCCCGCGCGCACCACCCAGGGCGCCACCGGCCAGGAGGCGTCAGGACCGCCGTCGAACCAGGCCTGACGCGCCGGCTCGGCAACGGCCAGAGTCGCAACCCATCCTCCGATGAGATAGCCGACGGCGCGCAGGGGGGCACCGACCGCGCTGGACAGGAGCGGCAGCACCGCGATGGCCAGCCCGACCCCCATCTGAAGCAGGCGCCGGCGCTGGCGACGCAGCAGGATCCAGTCCGCTTGAGCCACCGTCATCAGCACCCCGAGGGGTCGGGGCATCCGGCTCCCGATCCCGGCCGTCCACAACGGCGAAGGGGTCACGGGCCTGGCAGGATCCGGGGAGATCAGCCGCCCCAGGGCCCTGGTGTCCAACGACAGCAATGAGACGTGCGCACCGAAGGAACGCGCGACGACGGCGAGGAGCGCAGCATCATGCACCTGCCCCAGGCTGCGTCTGGCCCGCTGCCATTCTGTGACAGTGAGGACGACCAGCGCACCGGCCAGGAGGGCGACCACCGCGTTCCCCAGTACGGAGCGCGGGAAGGGAAGCCCCACACCGGCCAGGCAGGCTGCGACTCCCGTCAGGATGAGACGGCGCCGCAGCCGCTCGACACCGTGGCCAAGGATCTGCGCCTTGATGAGCTCGGTGAGCACCAGGCAGTTCCCGGTCGCAAGTAGGGCCGGCCACGCCACAGCGGCGACCCAGCCACCTCCGGCCGCCAGCGCTGGGAGCACGCCCACCGCAGCTCCCACGGTGGCCGCGATGAGGTACTCGACACGGGCCACCGGCACCAGGAGGCTGCCCCGATCCCCGGGCATGGGCAGCCACCAGGCAGCCTCATGAGGGCGCAGGAAGAGCGGGCCGAGCAGGCCGAGTGAACCGACACCGACCGCTGCGAGCAGCATGAGCGGCGCCAGGACCAGCCACCCGGGCTCGAGGCCCGCTACTGCAAAGCCGTGGAGCGCACCGGTCCCGGTCGCCGAGGCGGGCCTATCCACGATCAGCCGGCGCAGATAGGGGGCGAGGATCGTTCCGACGATGATGATCGTCAGAAGCGCGGAGTAGATGTCTCCTACGAGCGCCCAGACACCGCGGCGATGCCGCCGGGTACGGAGCCTTACCCAGCTGCGCAGTGCGGCCCCGTTGGGAAGCACCGCCTTCTCCGGAGCCGTGGAGAGGGGCTGCGTCTTCTGTTCGCCCAGCGGCGTCACCGCAGCCCCTCCTCAATGGCGCGCACGCCATCATCCACGCTGAGCATCCGGGTGTCGCGTCCGACGAGGAGCACGTCAGTGGCCGCCTCCTCGACGATCTCCGGGTCGTGGGAGACCATGAGCACTCCCCCGCCGGCCTCACGCTCCTCAACGAGTCGGTCCGCCAGAAGCAGGCGGGTCACCCGGTCCAAACGCTGCTCGGGCTCATCGAGGATCAGCAGCCTGCGGGGTCGGGCCAGGACCGACGCCAGCGCCAGACGGCGCCGTTGCCCTGAGGAGAGCTCCTCGGGAAGGTGCCCCGCGAGCCGCCGCAGCTCCAGGTCCTCCAGCAGGTCACTGACCACCTCGTCGGCCTCGACGACGCCGTGCCCGAAGCAGACCAGCCGCAGGTGCTCGATGACGGTCAGTGTGGGGAAGAAGGACTCCTGCCCCAGATCCGTGGCGACAGCTGCGCGCTGGACACCTGAACGGGGGTCCGGGACGTGTCCGAGTACGCGAACCCGCCCCGCCAGCGGGCGCAGTAGCCCGCAGCAGGTGCGCAGGATCGTCGACTTGCCGGCCCCGTTGACTCCGACCAGTGCCAGCACCTGGCCGGGAAGCAGGTCGAAGGTCGCCGGGGCGCAGACCGGTTGGTCGCTGTATCCGACACTGAGGTCGCGGGCGCTCACCAGTGGCTCACGGCTTGGAGCCGGAGGCTGGGTGCCGCTGTTGAAATCATGCCGGTTACCGGGCGGCAGCTCGGGGTCGGGTTGAGATGGGCCTGAGGTGGTCGACATCGCGATCATCGGTACTATTCCAACACACGTTTTTTTCGGTGGCCTGGTCGAATCGGATGCCTTACGCTCCGCAATCATGGATTGGAACAGCGTGAGGACACCGGACCCGAATGGCGCGTCAGACGGCGGTTCCGCCCTCTCCCGTGAGGGCGGAACCGACTGGAGCACCACGAGGGACCCGGGCCCCGGCCGGGTGATGGTCTCGACCCGGGATCTCGCCCAGGTCCGTGCGATCGCCGAGGCCTGTGCCCGGATCTCCCAGAATGACGGACGATCCCAGGACGCCCAGGTCCTGCGCGAGGTCGTTACCCGCTTCGACCAGGTGGCCGGGCCGCTGGAGGACCACTACGGACAGGTCGAGCAGTGGGAGGCCCTGATCCTGGGGCGCCCTTGAGATTGTGCTCCAGCTGCACGGATCAGGCGGGAAGCGGGCACAGCTCCACGGTGTCGACGAGGTCTCCCCAGGCCGGGTTGACCATGACGTGCTGGCAGCCCTCCAGGCTCCGGGCCACGCCGGCGCGACCGTCTGCGGCGTCGATGCGGATGAAGACCCGCAGCTCGGCGCCCTCACCGGGCCCGAAGGCCACGCCGGTGACTCCGTCGACCTCCTGGAGCTGGGCGCGTACCTCGGCCTGAACCGGCTCGTTGCGCCATGATGGCACCCACGCCTCTCCCCCAGCCAGGGCCACGACGGCGGGGCGCGGCAGGCGCAGGTCCCGGCTACCGGGGTCGAGCACCCACAGCTGGTCGGTGGACAGGCAGGCCACCTGCGCCGCTCGCCGGGGCGTCACCGGCACGGGGCGGACGTCACTGCGCCATGCGGTCATGGCCTCGGCGCTGGTGAACACCGGCAGGGCGATGTGCCCGTCGGGCAGGCTCACCGCCAGGGTCGCCGCGTCCTGGCAGGCGTCGGTGGTGTGCACCTCGTGAGCCGGAACCTGCGGTGCGCCACCGTCCGCCAGACCCTGCGCCAGGCTCACGGACTGCTCCCGGCTCCCCTTCAGGCGGCCGGGAAGGGCATGGGCGGCCACAGGGACGATGAGCCGGCCACCGACGAGTGCCGCCCACAGCTCATCGAGGTACTGATGACGCGGCAGGTCCACGGCCTCCAGGGCGTCGCGCACCTCCGGCCTAATCGAGCCATCGTCGTCGGCGAAGGGGGCCGGTGCAGCCAGAAGCCGCTCCAGCTTGGCCCGTGCGGCCACGGCCGCCGCCACCTGGGCGTCCTGCGGGGGCTCGGCCGCCGAGGCTCCGAGCGGCGCGGACACTGCTGCGGGATCTGCCTGCTGATTCTGCGCTGACTGGCTCACGGCCCTCACGGTAGCGCCTTTGACGTCCCCCCTGTCCCTGACGTCGGTGAGCACGCAGGCGATGCGGGAACCGGGGCGCTCGGAGAGGTCAGACACGAGCCTTCGAGGGCTGCCTCTTCTCCTCGTCACCGGCCACGGCCAGGGCCTCCTGGAGGGTGAAGTTGCCGTTGTACAGCGCCTTGCCGACGATCGCGCCCTCCAGTCCCAACGGCACCAGGCGACGCAGCGCGACCAGGTCGTCGAGGTGGGCGATACCGCCGGAGGCGACCACCGGGGCAGGGCTGAGCTGGCAGACCTCGGTGAGGAGCTCCGTGTTGGGGCCGCTCAGCGTTCCGTCCCGAGTGACGTCAGTGACGACGTAGCGCGCGCACCCCGCAGCGTTGAGCCGCTCAAGGGTCTCCCACAGGTCTCCGCCCTCCTTGGTCCAGCCGCGGGCCGCCAGGGTGGAGCCGCGCACGTCGAGGCCAACGGCGATCCTCTCCCCGTGCTCGGCAATGACCCGTTCGGTCCACTCGGGGTCCTCCAGCGCCGCCGTGCCCAGGTTGACCCGAGCGGCACCGGCGGCCAGGGCCCGGGCCAGTGAGGCGTCATCACGAATGCCCCCGGAGAGCTCCACCTTGATGCCGACCTCGCCGACGATGCGAGAGAGCAGCTCATGGTTGGAGCCGCGACCGAAGGCGGCGTCGAGGTCCACCAAGTGGATCCATTCGGCTCCGGCGCGCACCCAGTCCCGGGCGGCGTCGACGGGGCTGCCGTAGTCCGTCTCTGAGCCGGCCTCTCCCTGAAGGAGCCGGACGGCCTTGCCATCGGCGACGTCGACGGCGGGAAGTAGAGTGAGCATGCTTTCTCCTGCAGTGGTCGTGGGATGACTCGGGTGAGGTTCAGAGGGTCGTCAACCAGTTGCGCAGCAGCCGAGCCCCTGCGTCACCGGACTTCTCGGGGTGGAACTGCGTAGCGCACAGGGCTCCGTTCTCGACGGCGGCGATGAAGTCGTTCCCGTGAGTCGCCCAGGTGACCTGGGGCAGACGGGTGGGACCGGGACCGAGCAGCTCGGCAGGGTCCGCAGTGGCCGCGTAGGAGTGGACGAAGTAGAAGTGCTCGTCGGCAACGCCGTCGAACAGAACGGAGTCCGAAGGAGGGCGGACCCGGCTCCACCCCATGTGAGGAACGACGTCGGCACTCAAGCGGGACACGGTGCCGGGCCACTGTCCCAGTCCGTCTTCAGCGGTCCCGTGCTCCTCGGAGCGCTCGAACATGACCTGCATGCCCACGCAGATTCCCAGGACCGGCCGTCCACCGGCCAGGCGCCGTTCGATGAGACGGGGGGCGCCAACCGCCCGCAGCTGTTCCATGACCGCGCCGAAGGCTCCCACCCCGGGGACCACGAGCCCATCGGCCTCAGCGACCTCGTGCGGGTCGCTGGTGAGGGTCACCTGCGCGCCGACGCGTTCCAGAGCACGCACCGCCGAACGGACGTTGCCGGATCCGTATGACAGGACGGTGACGCGTGGCGCTTGCATGTGACATATCCTATCGTCCCGGTAGATCGTTCTGAGAATCCTCCACACTCTGAAACGCCTTCTGACATGCGCAGAATCGAAGCCGTCAGCGTCGGCGCAGCGGATCGGGTGGAGCGTCGAGCTCATCGTGGGCGTGAGCAGGGACAGCGCGGGGACACGGCACGGATTGTGCGATTCGGATCTGGGTAGTCGGCTTCCTTTCACGAATCCCCAAGATGGGCGAGTATTCATCCGTGAGCATGCAGTCCCCCTCCGGCCAGGCCCCTCAGCCGCCTTGGTCGGCACCCCCGCCTCCGCCGCCTTCGCAGTCCTTCTCGAGCCACTCACCCGCAGGGGCCGGCACAGGCTCGGGTGGATCCAGCAGGTCGCGCAGCGGAGCACCGTTCTCCATCCCCGGCGTGCGGATTACCTCGGTGCTGGGACGCGGCGGCTTCGCGACGGTCTACGCCGGCGTGCAGGACTCCTTGGAGCGTCCGGTCGCCGTCAAGGTGGACTCCCGCCCCTTGGATGATCCTCGCAATGAGCGGCGGTTCATGCGCGAGGTGCAGGCGGCCTCGAGGATCTCGGGGCATCCTCACGTGGTCTCACTGGTCGACACGGGCAAGCTGCCCGATCTGCGCCCCTACCTGGTCATGGAGCTGTGCGCGGGCGGCAGCCTCTACGACCTCGTCTCACGCGGCCCGACCCCCGCCTCCGACGCCGTGGCCCTGGTGGAGGCAGCGGCCTCGGCTCTGGGGGCGGCCCACGCGGCCGGTGTCATGCACCGGGACATCAAGCCCGCCAACATCCTTCTGGACTCCTACGGCTCTCCACGCCTGTCGGACTTCGGCATCGCCGCGGTCCAGCGCGAAGGTCAGGATCCCACCGTGACTCTGGAGTGCCTCACCCCCGACTTCGCCGCGCCGGAGGCCTTCATGCTGGCCAGCCCCGGCCCCGAGGGGGATGTGTGGTCCATGGGCGCGGTGCTCTTCGCCCTGCTGACGGGGCGAGGCCCCCGGCGTGGTCCCGACGGCGTGCAGCGCAGCCTGCCGGAGATCGTCCGTTCCCTCGACGACCCCCTGGACATCAGCGACCCGAATGTCCCCGAGATCCTGCTTCCGGTCCTCAGCAAGGCGATGGCGCCGGACCCCAAGCACCGCTACCGCAACGGCACCGAGCTCACCGGGGCCCTGGGACAGATCCGTGAGCATCTCGGGGTAGGAAATCTGGCCGTCGGCGGGCCGGTGACCTCCTTGCGGCTGGTTGAGGCCGGACTGGCGCCGCCTCCGCCCGACCAGCGGGAAGGATCGCCCGACTCCCACGCTCTGTCCGGTGCGTCGCAGTGGTCATCATCCGACTCCGTCTTCCCTGTCCGTGCAGCCGGCCCCTCAGGCTCCGCCGCCTCAGCCCCCTCAGTCGTCTCAGGCGGGTTGGAGAGCTCCGGGAAGGTATTGACGAACGCTCCCGCCTCAGTTCAGGCGGGTCAGTCGATGAGACTGTCCAGATCGGAGCGCCGCCAGATCGGTCTGCGCTCCGGAGCGATCGGCGCAGTTGTCGGCCTGGTCGTCGGTCTGAGCGCAGGATGGGTGGCGGGCGCCCACCTGGCTCCCGCGGTCAGTGCCACCAGATCGTCGTCGGCCGCGACGGCACCGGGTTCCGCTTCCCAGTCCTCATCGTCGAGTCAGGACGCCGCCTCGACCCCGCCGCACCCGGTGGGTACCTGCCTGGCGGGCACTACCTCGATCTCAGGGCAGACCACGGCCAGGAAGGTCGACTGCAACGAGCCCCACTCCTGGGAGGTCTACCAGGTGGGGACCCTGGCGGAGAGCACCTCGGGTTCCAGTGACGACGACCTGGCGGCCGATCCCAACGTGCAGGCCACCTGTACCTCAGAGGCGGCCCAGCAGTACGGGGCGAGCGATCCGAGTACATCGGTGCTGGGTCCGGGAGAGGCCGGCTGGAACGCCGGAAAGCGGGGCTTCTCCTGCATCGCCTCCGACAAGGGCGGGCAGCGGACGAGCTCCTACGCCGGCTAGGAGCCAATGCCCCCTGGCCGGCAGCGGACGGCTCGCACCTGTGACATCACTGCGGGGGACGGCGCAGGCCGCGTCCGAACCAGCGCATCGCCCGGGGCGCTTTGATCTCGGAGGACTTCACCGCGCCGGGGACGTCGTCGGCGTCGATGACCCCCAGGAGCACGTCCTCCACGACCTGGTCCATGGAGGCCAGGAGGAGCCCCGCCGAGGCCTCCTCGCCGGGCTGGCCGTTGGTGAAGTGACGGGCGGTGATCGTCCCGGACAGGCCGGATTCAATACCGACGTCGGTGGCCAGGTCGGCGGTCATGAGGACCGCGCCGGCTCGTGACAGGCGAGAGAGCTGCGCGGCCAGCTCGGCGGCCTCAGCTGGTTCGGAGTCGGAGCCGCCGAGCAGCTCGGCCACGTCCCAGTCGGAGTGGGCCGAGACGAACTGCTTGACCGCGAAGGCTCCGTTGGAGGAGGGCACCACGGTGCAGTCGAGGTCCAGGAGGGAGCACATTCCCGCCAAGCCATCAGCCCGGTTCAGCGGTGTCATGACGACAGCGACCTTGACCGCCCGGGGAGCCTGGTCGTCGGACTGTCCGGGCACGGAGGAGCTCAGGGAGTCGGTCGCGGCGGCGATCTGCGCCTCCTGAGCGTCGGTGAGCCGGGAAGGCTCGTCGATGTCCTCCGCTCGCGCCTGTTCCCCGCTCAGAGGATGGTAGGTGTTGTGGGGGACGTCGTCGGGACTCACGTGCGCGGGTCCGCTCTCCCCCTCAGCGCCGACCGGAACGGAGCCGTCCTCCGCAGGGGTCTCCTGGCCCAGCTCACGTCGGGTGTCCTGCGGAGCCTCCATGCCTTCGACCGAGAGGTCGTCGGGGATCTCCACGTCGCCCATGAGGGCGGCGAACTCGGCGTCCAGATCGCGCCCGTGATCCTGGCGGTCGTCGCGGCTCTCGTCGGGCTGGGGGGTCTGATCCATCACAGGCTTCCCTTCGTGGATGGGATGGTCTCGACGCGGGGGTCGTCCTCCACGGCAGCGCGCAGGGCACGGGCCAGGGCCTTGAACTCGGCCTCGGCGATGTGGTGGGGATCGCGCCCGGCCAGGACACGCACATGCAGGCAGATGCCGGCGTGGTAGGCGATGGCCTCCAGCACGTGACGCACCATGGAACCGGTGAAGTGACCGCCGATGAGGTGGTGGATGAAGGCCTCGGACTCACCCTCGTGCACCAGGTAGGGACGTCCGGAGATATCAACGACGGCATGAGCCAGGGCCTCGTCCAGCGGAACGCTGGCCTCACCGAAGCGGCGGATACCGCGCTTGTCCCCCAGGGCCATGCGCAGGGCCTCACCGATGCAGATGGCGGTGTCCTCAACGGTGTGGTGCACATCGATCTCGGTGTCACCGGTTGCGCGCACTGTCAGATCGATGAGCGAGTGGCGCCCCAGCGCAGTGAGCATGTGGTCGTAGAAGGGGACGGTGGTGGAGATGTCGGTCTTGCCCGTGCCATCGAGATTGATCTCGACGACGACGCTTGACTCGCTCGTGGCTCGTTCAATGCGGGCGGTACGGCTCATGGGTGCTTCCTCAGCATCGTGTGTCGTGCTTTTCAGCGGAGTGGTTCATAGGTATCTCAATCGATAGCAACCCTACCGGTCCTCGCCTCTGATCGCTGCCGGCGTCCCTCTTCATCCACCAATGGCTGCGAGCAGGGCACGGCGGAGGAGCTCCATCTCAGTGGGCGTGCCGATGCTGGCCCGCAGGAAACCATCGGGGCCGACGACGCGGATGAGGACCCCGGCGTCGAGCAGGCGTCTCCAGACGGCATCGCGGTCCGGGAACGGGCCGAACAGGACGAAGTTGGCGTCCGAGTCGTGCGCGGTCAGCCCCTGGCCGCGCAGCCAGGCCACGAAGGCATCGCGCTCATCACGCAGGGAGGCCACCTGAGCCATGAGCTCGTCACGGTGGGACAGGGCGGCCAGGGCCGCGGCCTGGGTGACGGCGGACAGGTGATAGGGCAGACGCACGACGCGCAGGGCGTCAACCAGGGCGCTATCCGCGACCAGGTACCCCAGGCGCAGACCGGCTGCCCCGAAAGCCTTGGACATGGTGCGGGTGACGGCCAGGTGCGGGTTGACCGGCCCCACCAGCTCCAGGGCGCTGGGCACGCCCGGACGACGGAACTCGGCGTAGGCCTCATCGATGACGACGACGCAGTCACTGGCCCGGGCAGGCGAGCCGATCTCGGCTCCGAGCAGGGGGTCGTGACCGCGGGCCGCCTCAAGGATCCTCCTGATGCCCTCCAGCGGCAGGGCTGTTCCGGTCGGGTTGTTGGGGCTGGCCAGAATGACGACGGCCGGCCGCAGCTCGTTGATCGCGGCCACCGCGGCGTCCACATCGAGAGTGAAGTCCTCCCGGCGCGGTCGCGTGGCGTAGTCGGTCAGTGTGTCACGGGCGTACTCGGGGTACATCGAGTAGGTGGGGGTGAAGGTCAGGCAGATGCGCCCGGGACCGCCGAGGGCCTGGAGCACGTGGAGCATGACCTCATTGGAGCCATTGGCCGCCCAGATCTGCTCAGGGACCAGGTGCGCACCGGACTCGGCCTTGAGATAGTCCGCGAGTGCGGCCCGCAGCCGAGGAAAGTCCCGCTCCGGGTAGCGGTTGAGGCCCCGGGCGGCCTGAGCCACGGCGGTGGCGATGGACTCGATGACAGCGGCAGAGGGCGGGTAGGGGTTCTCGTTGACGTTCAGCCGCACGGGGACGTCGATCTCCGGGGCCCCGTAGGGGGCCTCACCCTCCAGGTCCGGTCTCAGGGGCAGGTTCGCGCTCACGCCAAGAGTCTACGGCTCGGTCCGCTGCCGCGGACGAGGGTCCCGCAGCAGATGGCGCCGGCGGCAGTGTGGCGACAGTGTCCTGCTGGGGGCGTTGTCAGTGCGGCTCGCTGGTCAACATGATCTCCTGGAAGTCGAGGCGGTCCAGGGCGTGCTCCAGGGAGTCGGCTGAGTAGAGGCCCTCGTCGCCGGCGTCGAGAAGGGCCTCGCGCTGGGCTCGGATCATGTCCAGGGCGCGTTCTCGCACGGGTGAGAGCTCGTCGTGGCGCCAGGTGGGGTCGGCCCAGGCCTTGGCAACGGCTGCCGGCGAGACGACGATGTCGTTGCCCTCTCTGCGCACGAGGCCGTGCTGTTCAGTGGCGGGGCTGAGGCTCTCGTTGTTCTCGGGGTCGGGGGCGGCCTGTGAGACCTTGTCCAGCTCAGGCATGCTCGTCGTCGCCTGAACGCCTGGGGTGTCGGGGTCTGCGGCACCGGTGGACACGGTGGGGACGGCGTGCTGGGAGGCGCCGTGGGCACCGACGGAGGCGACGTCGCGGGCGGCGTTGACCAGCAGCGAGATGACGGCGGCCTTCTCCTCCTCGTCGGCGGGTCCGGCCATGGCGGGTCTGACGAGGCGGACCAGTGCGGGCAGTGTGAGGCCTTGGATCGTCAGTGATCCGGCGGCCACGAGCATGGCCACCAGGAGGAGGAAGGCGTGGTGAGGCGCTGTGGTCGGCAGGGTCTGGGCGGCTGCCAGGGTGATGGCGCCGCGCATCCCCGCCCAGACGATGACGGCGCCCTCGCGTGTGCCCAGGGGCTCAGCCGCGAAGTAGTCCAGGTCGGCGCCCCGGCGTCTGACCCGGCTGGAGAGGCGGAGTGCGCGCCTGGCGATGCTCTCGTGGTTGGTCTCTCGGCGGAGCCTGCGCTGAACCTGCGCCAAGGGGCTCCGGTCCCAGGGAACCGGGGGCATCTCGGACTCTCCGCGTACGATGGCCGAGCAGCGGTTCTGGAACTGGTGGATGGCATCCTCGTTCTCCTGCCAGTGGATCGCCCATCGCGCGGTCCGGTGGCTGAGGACCTTGAGCATTGGTGCCACCACGAGGGCCCGGATGACGACGGTCAGGCCTCCGGCGAGCACAGCGACCCCGATGGCCCGGCGAACGCCGAGATCCGAGGCGTCCACCTTCTCCACGATGCCGAAGAACTCCAGCCCCATGACCAGGAAGATGAGTCCTTCCATGGTGAGTTCGACGGTGTGCCAGTTGGTGCGTGAGGCCACGCGGTGGGCCGGCGGCAGCATCCGGGGGCCGCGGTGGCCGGTGATGAGTCCGGCGACGACGGCTGCCACGAGGCCGGAGCCGTGCATGTGCTCGGCTGGGATCGCCGCGAGGAAGGGGACGGTGAAGGACACGACCGTGTCCACGGTGGGGTCGGTGATGTGGGAGCGCACCCGCAGGCTCACCTCACCGACGAGCCAGCCCACGCCCAGGGCCACGAGGACCGCCAGGGCGAAGCCGCCCAGGACGCCGCCGATGCTGACACCGCCGGATGTGGCCGCGGAGACGGCTGAGGACAGGACCACCAGGGCGGTGGCGTCGTTGAGCAGCCCCTCACCTTCCAGGACGGTGATGATGCGCTGGGAGACTCCCAGCCGGCGGGCGATGGAGATGGCCACGGCGTCGGTGGGACTGAGGATCGCCCCCATGGCGATCGCCCAGGCCAGGGAGAGTCCCGGAATCAGGACGGTGAGGACTGCGCCGATCACTGCGGCGGACAGGGCCACCAGCAGGATGGCCAGCACCGCCACCGGCGCGAGCTCGCGTCGGAAGTTGATCGTCGAGATGCTCACCGCCGTGGAGAACAGCAGCGGAGGAAGGACTCCTTCCAGGACCAACTGGGGGTCGAGCTCAATCGCCGGGATGAAGGGCAGGAAGCCGACCGCCGTACCACCCGCCAGAAGGATCAGCGCCGGGGCGACGCCGATGCGGTCACTGAGCTGAGAGGCCGCAGCGATGGCCAAGGTGCCCAGCACGGCGATGATGAGGAGGTCCATGGGCCAAGGGTATCCAAAGCAGTACCGCCTTGATCGTCCGCGCTACCGTGGTTCTGTGACGATCACAGGCCCCGAGGACCCTGAAGGCGCTGAGCGCTCCGCGTACCACGATCTGGTCGACTCGCCCGTGCGTGAGCGAGCCGAGGCCGTCCTGCGCGCGCTCGTGGGTCGCAGCGACGCGCACCTGCGCGAGGACCAGTGGCGGGCGATCGAGGCGCTTGTCGTCGCGCGCCGCCGCGCGTTGGTGGTGCAGCGCACCGGCTGGGGGAAGTCGGCGGTGTACTTCGTGGCAACGGCACTGCTGCGGGAGGGCTGGGCAGGCTGGCGTCCGGGCGCGCCACCGCCCTCCCCCGGTACACCCGGTGGCGCCGGGGCGAGCATCATCATCTCGCCGTTGCTGGCCCTCATACGCGACCAGGTCGCCGCTGCCGAGCGTGCCGGGATCCGGGCCGTGACCATGAACTCGGCCAACGTCACCCAGTGGGAGCAGATCCAGGCCCAGGTGCGCGCAGGTGAGGTCGATGTCCTGCTGGTGTCCCCGGAGCGTCTTAACAACCCGGTCTTCCGGGATGAGGTACTCCCCCATCTGGCTGCGAGCGCCGCAATGATCGTCATTGACGAGGCCCACTGCATTTCGGACTGGGGCCATGACTTTCGCCCTGACTACCGGCGCATCGGCGCCCTGCTGGCGAGTCTGCCGCCGTGCACCCCTGTCCTGGCGACGACGGCGACTGCGAACTCCCGGGTCAGCGCCGACGTCGCTGAGCAGCTGGGAGCATCCCTGGAGGAACGCAGGGCGGGCGGCGAGCAGGTCCTGGTGCTGCGGGGGACCCTGGAGCGAGGCTCTCTCCACCTGGGGGTCAAGGTCCTGCCGGATGCCGCCTCCCGCTTGGCCTGGTTGGCAGCCTACATCGGCCGTACTCCCGGCAGCGGCATCGTCTACTGCCTGACGGTCTCGGCGGCGCTGGAGATCGCCGAGTACCTGCGCACGGCGGGTGTGGAGGTGGCCGCCTACACGGGACAGACCGACGCCGCCGAGCGAGAACGCCTGGAGGAGGACCTCAAGGCCGACCGGGTCAGGGCGCTGGTGGCCACCTCCGCTCTGGGAATGGGCTTCGACAAGCCGGATCTGGCCTTCGTGGTGCATATGGGGGCTCCGTCCTCACCGGTGAGCTACTACCAGCAGGTGGGGCGCGCCGGTCGTGGTGTGGAGCGGGCCGAGGTGATCCTGCTGCCCGGCTCGGAGGACCGGGCCATCTGGGAGTGGTTCGGCTCGCAGGGCTTCCCGCCCGAGGACCAGGTTCGCGTCGTCCTGGACACTCTGGAGGAGCGCAGGGCCGCAGCCGGCGGGGCGACGTCGACGGCGGCGCTGGAGACAGTGACCTCGTTGCGGCGCAGCCGGCTGGAGTCCATGCTCAAGGTCCTTGACGTTGACGGCGCCGTACGTCGGGTTCGCGGTGGTTGGGAGTCCACCGGCCAGCCCTGGTCCTATGACGCCCAGCGTTACGCGAGAGTCCGTGCCGCCCGCCGGGCCGAGCAGGAGGCGATGGTCATCTACGAGGGGCTCGGGGCTGTTCCCGGCCCTGAGCAGGGAGACGTGGCCCCCTGCCGGATGGCCTTTCTGAGGTCGGTGCTCGATGACCCCCTCCTTGAGCCGGGATGGCGCTGCGGAGCCTGCGACCTGTGCGGGGGCCTGGAGCTTCCTGACGCCCCCGACCAGGAGCAGGTCGGTGCCGCTCGTCAGGCGCTCGGGCGCGCAGGGTTCGAGCTGCGGGCACGCCGCCAGTGGCCCACCGGGATGGATCGGCTGGGCCTGGGCCGCCTCAAGGGGCGCATCGGAGCCGATCGTCAGGCGGCGACCGGGCTGGCCGTGGGGAGACTGGATGGGTTGGGGACCCCGGCGGTGCTGCGTGAGCTGGTGGCCTCCGCCTCGGACGGCGAGGTCCCGGTGGCCGTGAGGCAGCAGATCCTTGAGGCGGTGGATCGGCTCGGCGAGATCATCCGGGATGAGCAGGACACCGCCGGTACCGACAGGCTGAGCAGGCCGCTCGCCGTCGTCGTCGTGGACTCCCGCACCCGCCCCCGCATGGTCCGCCGGCTGGGGCACGCCGTGGCCACGCGACTGGGCGCCAGGGCGCTGGGCGTCGTGGGTCTGACCGGCCAGGACCCGCCGCAGCACGATGTGGGCTCTGCGTTTCGCCTGGCACAGGTGGCTCGCAGCCTGACGCTCCAGGGGTGGTCCTCCCAGGCCCTGGAAGAGCTGCAGGACTGCGTGGTGGTCCTCGTGGACGACTGGAGCGACTCCGGCTGGACGCTCACGCTGGCGGCCTTCCTCCTACGGGAGGCGGGGGCGGCGGCGGTCCACCCCTTCGTCCTGGCACAGAGATAGGGGCCGGTGGGGCCTCCTCTACAGGCATCGCCCACCGACCCCAGCGCGCTAGAAACCAGTGGAGACGGCGGCCAGCGCCGGAGCCACCTGGCCCCCGGGAGTCCCGACCTGATCCTCGAGGTAGTACCACCAGAAGGGAGCGCCCCAGGCGTCGGCGCGCCCCAGCGCCGCTCCGGTGACATGCTCGGCGACGGCGGTGCGGGCCGCCACGGGGTCGGAGGCCGAACCGAACCACCAGGGGCCGGCGTTGAGGTCCTGGCCTCCGTACCCGAGCTCGGTCACAGCGATCCGGGAGGAGGAGAAGGCGTCCTCCAAAGTGTTCAGGACCCGATCAGCGGCTGTTCCCAGCGGATGGAGCTGTGGGTAGACGGACAGCCCCACGACGTCGATCTGCTCCCTGATCGACGCGGGGATCTCCCTGGCGGCATAGCTGAACAGGGAGTACGCCGGGTCCGCCTGCCCGAGCTGGTAGTACAGGGTCAGCACCGTTGTGGCACTGGTACGCTCACGCACGACCTTGGCCGCTCGCTGGGCCTTGGCTACCGGCCCACCGCCCAGCCAGTCCCCACCGATCTCATTGCCGACCTCCCAGGCATCGACGTTGGGAAGCGCCTTGATGAGGGCGTTGACCCGTGCGTCCCAGGCTGCGTCGGTCAGGGCGACCATGTCGTGGGAGTCGCAGATCTGAACCAGGGCCTGCCCGCCCTGCGCGTGCAGGGCCTCCACCGTGCTGCGCCAGCCGGCCATCTCCTGGGCGTCATTGGGGTCACCGATCACCAGACGGGCCGACACCTTCCGCTTGCCACCTCCGGGTCCACCGGGAGCCAGGGCGGCGGCCACCTCTGCGGCCGTGGGCACTCGGGTGAAGGTCACCCCGATGACGGCGTCCTGTGGTGCCTGGGCGGCCAGCGCCCGGTCCAGGGCGAGCTGGGCCCCTGCGGCTGACTCCAGGGCGGAGTTCGCCAGGCGGCCTCGGTCCGCCCAGGACTGGGACGTGGCGCAGGCATCCAGAGACTGCTGGGCGGAGGTCCGCAGCGTTACCGCCTCGTCAGCGCCCTTGAGACCATTCGCGGTGGCCCGCTGATAGCGCTCGGCCTGCCGGTCATGGAGGGTTCTGGCCGCCAATTCCAGGAGATCGTGCTCGCCGGAGGCCGGCAGATCCGCCATGAGAGCCGAGTACCCATGACTGGTGGGCCAGGACATGGTCAGTGTGCAGGCACGTCCGGTGGGCACATCGATGCCGATGACACCACCCTCATCCTGGTAGAGGGGGCCAACTGCGATGACCTCCAGGGTCTTGGCATCCAGCAGCGCGTCGTCATAGCCGACCTCGCCCTTGCCATTGGACTGAATGCGTCGCAGCGCCTCGAGACTGAGGGCGTTGCCCTGAGCGTCACTGATGTGAAGCCTCAGATGGGTGGTCGCCCCGTCTCCCCTGGCCGGCGGAGTGACATTCGCGTGCCCGCAGGAGGACACTGAGGCCCCCAGAATCCCGGCGCCCAGGAGCGCCAGTGCCCTTCTGCGATTAGTCTCAAAAGTCATGAAAACATTATTCCAGTCTCTTGAGAGATATTTCGACCGAACGGTCCCATTTCCGTGAATCCGGAACCGCTGAATATCACAGTCTGCGCCGTGGTCATTTCAGTTCCGAGGCCGGCACGAAGGTGTACCCCTCGGCCTTGATACCGGTGACGATCTTCTTCAGCTCGGCCAGCGGGTAGTAGGGGTGGAAGAAGAAGCTGGCGGTGGCGTGAGTGTTGACCAGGTTGAGCTTGGCAGCGTCGATGACCTCCTGAGCCAGGCGCGGCGGGTGCTGGTTGATCTCGTTGGGCTCGAAGTTACCCAGGTTCTCGGGAAGGACGTGGGTCCCGTAGGGGTCGTTGACCGCGTAGGGGAAGAACTGACCGTAGTAGTCGTGAGGACCGGCCTGGGTATTGGTCAGGGTGCCGGCGTAGAGGAGCTCGCGCTCGTAGCGCACCGGGTAGTGCTCGCCGATGCCGTAGTAGGCCTCACGGGTGGCCGAGTAGTGCGGGGTCTCGAAGATCTCCGGAGTCGGCAGGCCCACCTCGCCGAAGACCTGGCGTCCCTGGTCCACGCGCTCGGCGGCCCACGCCTGGGAGGTGCCCGGCAGGGTACCTCCGATCTGGACGAAGGACTTGTCCTCGCAGTCGACGGCGGGGGCCTTGGTGTCGTTGGTGGCCGAGCACCACGAGCGGATGAACTCGAAGTCGTCAGCGGAGACGGCGTTGTAAGGGTTGTCCAGGGTCCCGAACTGGTGGGTGGTGCCGTGCTGGACGATCGTTCCGCCCTTCTTCACGGCGTCCTGGAGGACGGCCACCAGCTCCGGGGAGTCCTCAAGAGTGAGCTCCTTGGGCGTCCCGTTGTTCTCGGTGCCCTTGGGGTCGACGTACTTGGGCACCACCGCCATCTGGAAGGGCACGTTCTCACTGTGGAGGTAGTCGACGATGGCCTGCAGCTCCTCGGGGTCGCTGTCCGGGGTCACGTCCTCCAGACGCACAGCGGCCTGGCGGAACTGCTGGGCACCGGGCTGGAGGAAGTCCAGGAGGATGTCGGCAGCAGCGATGTACCGGTCCTGCTCACCCAGGTAGGTCAGGGGGATCTCACCGATGAAGGTCATTCCGGAGGAGCTGACCGCCCAGGGGAAGGAGCTGGTGCCGGACTGGGCGACGGAGGCGCAGGCGGTGGCCGCACCATCGGGCTTGGAGCACTCGGCGCGCCCGAGGACCTTGACGTCCTTGTCGCGGGTGATGTGCGGAGCGATGATGCCACCGGAGTTGAGCTCGTTGCGCTTCAGGGAGGCACCGTTGTAGCTGATCTTGGTGACCCTGTCGGTGGAGTCGATGTAGGAGCTGGCGGCGTCCCAGCCGTAGCGCTGGGTGAAGGCGGCGCGGTCTGCGTCGGTCTTGGCCAGCTGCCAGATGTTGAATCCGGACCACATGACCGGGATGTTGCCGGTCAGGGCGTCGTCGATGAAGGCTCGCGGCAGGGGCTCGTCGTAGGTGGAGCCGATGTAGACCACGTTGGTGAAGCGACCGGCCAGGCCGGCGACGTAGTCCTTGACCGGAAGGGTCGTCACGGTCCCGGAGTGGCTGGCCAGGGTGCCCATGCTCAGGGCGTAGTACTCCCCCAGCTTGGCGTAGTCACCGGTGGTGTCGAACAGGACCAGGGTCGATGCGGGTCCCGCCTCCTGGTTGGAGAAGGTCACTGCGCCGGCAGGAACGTCAGGCGCATTCTTTTTCAGGTCGCGGATCTGGACCTGTCCTGCGGCGGGCGCAGGCTTGTTGAGATCCACGCCGGCCTGCTTATCGGCCTTGAGGGGGAGCTCCTTCTTGGCCGCGGCGGCGGGCTCTGGCGGAGCAGGGAGCGGGTTCTTGGCCGGGTCGGCGTCATTGGCCTGGGCCCCACCGGCGGGCTTGGCCGCTGCGGCCTGGGCCGCGACCGGGACCTGCGTGCCGGCGGCGGGTGCGGCCTGGGCGGGGCCCACTGAGGCGATGGAACTGCCCAGGCACACCGCGATGGCGGCCAGTGCGCAGCGGCGGCGTCGTGCAGACAGCAGGGTCGGAAGGCTCATGAACACTCCTTGGATGAGGTGGGAACAGGTTCGAACTCGGGAAGGGGAACACCGCGGCCGAACAGGGCGGCGGTGGCGGCCAGGATGCGCTTACAGGCGTGCCCGTCGCCGTAGGGGTTGGCGGCCTGGGCCATGGCCGTGTAGGCCGCCTCGTCGGTCAGCAGGGTGGAGACCCGCTCGACGATGCGGTCCTCGTCGGTTCCGACCAGCTCGGCGACCCCGAAGGCGACGGCCTCCGGACGCTCGGTGTTGTCCCGCATGACCAGGACGGGCTTGGACAGCGCTGGGGCCTCCTCCTGGACACCCCCGGAGTCGGTGAGGACGACGTCGCAGCGGTCGATGAGCGCGCAGAAGGCTCCGTACTCCAGCGGGTCGCACCAGATGATGTTGGCGTGGCCCTCGATCTGCGGCAGGAGGTCCTCGCGAACCTTGGGATTGCGGTGGACCGGCAGCACGAAGAGCACCTCGGGGTGCTTCTCGGCCAGGCGCGCGACGGCACGACCGATGGCCCGCATCGGCTCACCCCAGGACTCACGGCGGTGGGCGGTGACGAGCACGACACGCCGAGAGGCGTCCTTCAGTGCTGCTGCCAGATTCTCGTCCGGTGGCGGGACCCGGCGGTCGACGGCGACCAGGAGCGCATCGATGACCGTGTTGCCTGTGACACTGACGGTCTGCGGGTCGGTGCTCTCGCGCAGCAGGTTGTCCCGGCTGGTGGTGGTGGGGCACAGGTGCAGGGTGGTCACCTGGCTGATGAGCCGCCGGTTGGCCTCCTCGGGGAAGGGTGAGGAGATGTCTCCGGTGCGCAGACCGGCCTCGACGTGGAGGACCGGGACCTCGTGATAGAAGGCCGCAAGCGCAGCGGCGAAGGCGGAGGTGGTGTCCCCCTGGACGACGACGGCGTCCGGCCGATGGGCCTCGATCGCCCGACCCACCCCTTGCAGGCAGCGGTTGGTGATCTGGGTGAGGGTCTGTCCCGGTGAGTGGATGTCAAGGTCGTCGTCGGGCACGATGCCGAAGAACTCATGCACCTGGTCGAGCATCTCGCGATGCTGTCCGGTGACGACGACGATGGGGGCGAAGCGCTGGTCGTCGCGCATGGCGGCCACCAGAGGCGCGAGCTTGATCGCCTCTGGGCGGGTGCCGTAGACGAGCATGACCCTCAGGGGGCTGCCCGTTTGCGTGGAGTCGGTTGTCATGGGGTTCTCCTGGTCGTGTATCGGGAGTGGGACGAAGTGGGCCTCTGTGGTGGTCGAGTCCGATGTCGCCGTGGAGGGGAGGGCCTACTTGTCCTCGATGATCGGGGTGAAGGTGACATCGGAGTCCTCGCAGTAGGCCGCCACGCTTCCGGACCGGTAGGGGGACTGCTTGTCGGCGACGGTTCCGAGCTCCTTCCCGTCCACAGTGATGGTGAAGGCGACCTCTGTCGATTTGGTTGTGTCAATGGTGACGGTGACGTCGTGGCTCTTCCCGGGTGGGTAGACGGGCGTGGAGCCGGACGACAGGAATCTCTGGTACCCCGGGTAGGCGGTGTCCTGCTTGGAGACCTCCCAGCCGTTGGGCTTGAGGGCCAGGGCGTAGAAGTGGTTGTTGTCGGTGTAGTTCCACAGGAGCCAGGCGACCTCCCAGGCATTGGGCTCGCCGTCCTCACGCAGCTGTCTGACGGTGGTCATCGTGGTGTGGATGGTCTGGACGTTGCCCGCCTCGATCTCGACCGTGGTGGAGGTGGCCAACCCGGCGTGGGTCGTGTCATGAGAGTTGGCCGACGTCGGCTTGAGGCGCAGCAGGCCATCGGAGCACGAGGCCTCGCCATAGCCATCGAAGATGATCTCCCACTGGGAGCAGTTCGAGGACTCCGTCTCTCGAGCATGGCAGTACACGGTGACTCCTAGGACCAGTGCCAGGACGCAGGCCGTCAGAAGTACGCGACGCAGGATCCTGCCGCGACGAGAGCCATCGATGGCTCCTGCGTGCTGAGGCGCGTTGGCGGCTGTCATCTCATCTCCTCGTTGGTCAGACTGCTGGCTGGACGGCGGGGTCGGCGCACGATCACGGCGGTGGGGTTCAGCAGGGGGCGGACCGGGACGGCACTGCCCGGGCCTGCGCCCTGGGGAGCCGCAAGGGACTCCACCCTCGCAGGCCCGCTGGGCGGCCGCTGCTTGCTCGGTACCGGTGAGCCCACGGGTGCCGATTCGTTGGGACCGGCAGCCGGCCTGCTGGGCGCGGCCTGCGCTCCTTGAGCAGGCTCCGCCTCCCGAGCGGTCTTGGCCCACCCGGTGCGCCCGGTCAGCTCCCGGGCGACTGCTCGCCACCCGTAGAGGCTGGGAAGGAGCCCGTACAGGACGAACAGATGTGCGTAGCCCACGGCCTTGAGCGGGTTCAGCCCCTCACTGCGCTCGATGCGCCAGTAGATCCAGGCGTATATGAGTGCGGGCCCGAAGGCGATGACGTAGGCCCCGACGAGCCATATCCATGACTGCTCCCATCTGAGGACCGCGGCCACAGCGGCGGTCACCATGGTAATGAGGAAGGACAGGGTCAGCAGGGACCCGGTCAGGAGCAGGTAGGGCGTGAGGATCTGCCAGAGCGTGTCGGCGCGCCCCAGGCCACGCTGCTCGCGGGCGACGGAACGCAGCAGGTGCAGCGCCTGGAGGTTTCCCTGGAACCAGCGGGTACGTTGGCGCATGAGGCGGCGCATGTTCGTCACGCCCTGCTGGTGAACGGAGGCCGCGGGCCAGAACTCGTTGGTCCAGCTGGTGGCGTTGAGCCGGATCCCCAGGTCGAAGTCCTCGGTCAGCGAGCGGGTCCAGGGCCGGGGTCCCAGGGCGTCGAGTGCGCTGAGGCGGACGAACTGGGCGTTACCACCCATGCCGACGCTGTGGACTCGGCGCCGTCCTCGCTGGAAGACCTCGGTGAAGATCACGAACTCCATGTCCTGCATGCGGGCGAGCAGAGAACCGAAACGGTTGTTGATGCGCACCCCCATCTGGACGGCACCGACATCCTGCGGGGCGAAGGCCTTGCGGACCTCCCCGATGGCGTGGGGATCAAGCCTGCCGTCGGCGTCCATGACTCCCACGACGACTCGCGAGGAGGACACCGCGGTGCATCGGGAGCGCACGATCGACAGCGCGTCATTGAGGGCCTCCCCCTTGCCCAGACGGGCGTGGGGAGGACGACGGCGGACCACCTCGACACGCTCGTCGCCGGCCTGGGCGGCCACCTGAGCGGTGTCGTCGTCGGAGCCGTCGTCGATGACCATGATGCGCAGGCCGGGGTCCGGAATCGAGGTGAGCCGCCTGACGCTGGCACCGATGACCTCCGCCTCGTTGAGGCAGGGCATGAGGATGACGATGAGCAGCCGCGCATCCGGATGCGAGGGCCCGCTGTGCCTCGGGGCCCCACGGGAGGCAATGAGCATGAAGAAGGTGTAGGCGAGAGCGACTGCGATCATCCCCAGGGCGCCCCACCAACCGATGCGGTCGAGGATTCCCAGGAGGCTCGAGGAATCGAAGCTCATGGACATGAACGGGGTCTGCGTCCTCATCACGCTCGCAGACTCATCAGGCCGCTGCGCTGCTGGACGTGACGCCCGGCGGTGCGCCCGGGGTGCGGGAGCAGCGCGCGGGCCGCGCCATAGAGGTTGGTCATCAGGAAGAAGGCCAGGATGGCGACGAACACCAGGCCGGCACAGTCGATGAGGAAACGGGCGACGAGAGCGGGAGGGGAACCTGCCGGAGCGACATACCACACGACGAACAGTCCGGTTCCGGCGGCGAATGGGGAGTAGTGCATGAGGCCATCCATCTGGATCCAAGGGGTAGGGCCGGCGCCGACCGGCACCACCGCATGCGGCAAGCAGATTCAGTCGGCACCGACGCCTCGGTGCGGCGCGCCCGGGGGTGACGGGATGTGGGAACTCAGCCCGTCGGGCACGGCGCACCGTGCGTCGTAACCAAATATAACAATAGAGTAACGCTTTGCAACACTGTGCTATTCGACCATGCGATAAGCGGCCTCTTGGAGGTGGCTCACAAGAGCAGGAGATGGCGGCATCTCAACGATTGAAGCATCAAGGACAGCAGGCGCCGCCATCACCCCCACTCCCAAATGCGGCAGTGGATGGTCACGAGTAGGTCACAGAACGATCTCGAAAGGCCTGTTCGGCAGCCTTTTTCACAGTCTCCGGGCGCGGGCCGCCTCACCGTGGGCCGGCAGATCCTCACAGCTCGCCAGGACCTCCAGTGCAGGTGTCATGACCTCCAGAGCACTCGCGCTGTACTCGATGAGCTGGACCGGCTTGAGGAAGGCCATCACGCTCAGCCCGGCCGCGAAGCGGGCGGTACCACCGGTGGGCAGGACGTGGTTGGAGCCGGCCAGGTAGTCCCCCAGGGGCACAGGACTGTAGGGGCCGATGAAGATGGCGCCGGCGTTGCGGATACGACGTGCGACCTCGGGGGCGTCGGACGTGTGGATCTCCAGGTGCTCGGCCGCGTAGGCGTCGGCGACCTCAACGGCCTGCGCAAGGTCACGCACCAGGACGGTTCCCGATTGCGGCCCCTTCAGGGCGGTCGATGCCCGCTCCCGGTGCCGGGTCGCACTGAGCCGGCGCTCGAGCGCCGCGTCAACGGCGTCGGCCAGTTCCGGGGATTCTGTGATGAGGACGCTACCGGCGTTGGGATCATGCTCCGCCTGGGAGAGCAGGTCGGCGGCCACGTACTCTGGGTTAGCCCCGGCGTCGGCCAGGACGGCGATCTCGGTAGGGCCCGCCTCGGCGTCGATGCCGACCACTCCCATAACGGCTCGCTTGGCGGCCGCCACGTAGACGTTGCCGGGACCGGTGATGACGTCGACGCCCCGGCAAAGGACCTCTCCCCCGGCGTCTGCGCGGTCGGTGTCGTCCTGGGCGTCAGCGCCGTAAGCAAGCATCGCGATGGCCTGGGCGCCACCGACAGCGTAGACCTCAGTGATCCCGAGCAGCGCGCACGCCGCCAGGATCGTGGGGTGAGGCAGACCTGCGAACTCGGCCTGGGGCGGGCTGGCCAGGGCGATCTGCTCGACGCCGGCGACCTGGGCGGCCACCGCGTTCATCACCACGCTGGAGGGATAGACGGCCAGTCCTCCGGGAACGTAGAGCCCGACGCGCTCGACGGGGATCCAGCGCTGGGTGACGGTGCCTCCGGGGACCACCTCCGTGGTTCGCTCGACGGGCACCTGAGCGGTGTGCCCGGCCCGGTTGTGGGCGATGGACAGCTCGAGGGCCTCGCGCACCGCCGGGTCCAGGTCGTTGAGCGCCTGGGCGATGGCCGCAGCAGGCACACGCAGGTGAACGGGGCGCACGCCGTCGAAGCGCTCGGCGGCATCACGCAGTGCGGCCGCTCCACGGGACCGGACGTCCTCGATCAGTGGAGCCACTGCGGCCTGGGCCGCGGTGACGTCAAGGGTGGCCCTGGGCAGGGCCTGTGCCAGCTGGCGTGCAGAGAGTCGGGTGCTGCGCAGATCAGTGCGGGTGAGCATGCCCGTAAGCCTACCGGTCACGCACAAGGCGGCCCGGGAGAGCACGTTGTCTCCCGGGCCGTCTCACAACATCTGCGGTTGAGTCAGAGGCTCATCAGGCCCCGCGCACGGCGCGGGCGGCGCCTACCAGGCTGGTCAGGCTCGCCTCGGTCTCGGCGTAGGCGCGGGTCTTGAGGCCGCAGTCGGGGTTGACCCAGACCTTCTCGGCCCCCAGAGCGTCGACGGCCCGCTGGAGCAGGTCGGTGCACTCGGCCTGGCTGGGCACGCGCGGAGAGTGGATGTCCCACACGCCCGGGCCGAGCTGGCGCTCGAAGCCGTGCTCAGCCACCGCGGGCAGGATGTCCATGCGCGAGCGGGAGGCCTCGATGGAGGTCACGTCCGCGTCGAGGTGGTCGACCGCGTCGATGACGACGTCGAACTCCGAGTAGCACAGGTGGGTGTGGATCTGGGTGGCGGGAGCCGCCCCTCCGGTGGCCAGGCGGAAGGAGCCGACGGACCACTCCAGGTAGGCGGGGCGGTCGGCGCGCCGCAGCGGCAGAGTCTCACGGATGGCGGGCTCATCGACCTGGATGACGCCGATGCCGGCGGCCTCAAGGTCCGCCACCTCCGCACGCAGGGCCAGCCCCAGCTGGTCGGCGACCTGAGCGCGCGGGATGTCGTCGCGGACGAAGGACCAGGCCATGATCGTCACCGGGCCGGTGAGCATACCCTTGAGGGGCTTGTCGGTCAGGGACTGGGCGTAGGCCGACCAGGCAACCGTCATGGGCTCGGGGCGGGCGACGTCGCCCCACAGGATGGAGGGGCGGGTGCAGCGCGACCCGTAGGACTGGACCCATCCGTGCTCCGTGGTCACGAAGCCGTCGAGCAGCTCGGCGAAGTACTGGACCATGTCGTTGCGCTCGGCCTCGCCATGGACCAGGACATCCAGGCCCAGGCGTTCCTGAAGGGCGACGACGCTGGCGATCTCTGCGCGCATGGCTGTGTCGTAGGCGGCATCGTCGAGCTCACCCTTGCGCCAAGCGGCGCGGGCCTTACGGATCTCAGCGGTCTGAGGGAAGGATCCGATGGTGGTGGTGGGAAGCTCGGGAAGACCGAGGCGCTCGTCCTGGGCCGCCTTGCGCTCGGCGTAGGGGGCGCGAGTGCGGTCGGCGTCCGTGACGGCGTCGACGGCGGCGCGGACCTCGTCGCGGTGCACGCCCGGGTGGGCGGCGCGCTGCTTGCGCAGGTCGGCGTCCTGGGCGAGCTCTGCGGCGATGGCGTCACGGCCCGTCCCCAGGCCCTTGGCCAGGGTGATCACCTCGCCGACCTTCTGATCGGCGAAGGCGAGCCAGGAGCGGATCTCCGGGTCGATGGCGGTCTCGCGCTCGACATCGTGCGGCACGTGCTGCAAAGAGGTGGAGGTCGCCACCGTGATGGGAGTGCCCTCGGGAAGGCGCTCGCGCAGCTGCTCGAGCGTCTCCATGGCCCGGTTCAGGTCGGTGCGCCAGATGTTGCGTCCTGAGACGACGCCGGCAACGACGGCCTTGCCCTCCAGGGCGGCCAGGTCTCCGGCCTCCGGCAGGGAACCGGCCACGAGGTCGAGACCCACGGCCTCGATCGGGGCCTGCCCGAGCACGGGCAGGGCGTCACCCAGGGAGCCGTAGGTCCCGGCCACCAGGATCTGGGGGCGCTCCACGATGGCGCCCAGCCAGGTGTAGGCGTCACGCACGGCGTCGAGGACGCGCTGACGCTCGACGTTCCAGGAGTCGGAGACCAGGGCGGGCTCGTCGAGCTGGACCCAGGTGGCACCGGCCTCGTGCAGGTCCATGAGGAGATGACCGTAGGCGTGCAGGACGTCGCTGAGCCGGTCCAGGGGGTGGAAGCCCTCGGCGGCCTCATCGGAGGGCTTGGCCATGAGCAGGTAGCTCACCGGCCCCACGACGACGGGGCGCACCTCGATCCCAGCGGTCTGGGCCTCGCGGACCTGATCGGCGATGGCGGTGTCGACGTAGCCGATGGGTGTGGAGGCGTCGATCTCGGGGACCAGGTAGTGGTAGTTGGAGTCCAGCCACTTGGTCATCTCCATGGCCGGGCGGGAGCCCTCACCGCGAGCCAGCGTGAAGTAGCCCTCGATGTCGAGGGCGCCGTCGGCGTCCAGCAGGTCACGGAAACGGGCGGGTGCGGCCCCCAGGGTGGCCGTCACCTGAAGAACCTGGTCGTAGAGGGTGAAGTCCGCCGGGACCGAGGCGGGCTGAGTCAGCCCCAGGTCCGTCAGGCGCGAGCGAGTCGCCCCGCGCAGCTCGGCAGCGGCGTGCCTGAGCTCATCGACGCTCAGGTTCCCCTTCCAGAAGGACTCCACGGCGCGTTTGAGCTCGCGGTCCCTGCCGATGCGGGGGTATCCCAGAATGGTGGCCCCCGGCAGGGGGGCGGAGGGGACCTGTGACTCGGTCACGGCGATCTCAGCCGGTGAGGCGGGGGCGACCGACTCAGGGGTGGCGCTCATGCGTTCTCCTTGGTGATGGTGGTGTGGGGCTGGACGGGGTGGCGGGAAGAGAGTGCTGCACCGGGAGAGCCGCAGCGCAGGAAGGAGGGGCCTCGGCCGGGCGTGGCCTGGAGGTATCCGCGATCGACGGCGTCGCGCACCTCCCGATCGGGCGCGGCTCCGGCCAGGATGCCGCCCAGACGCAGGTGGCTGATGACATCGAGGGCCGGCCGAGTGCGGTTGAAGGTGTACAGGTGCAGTCCGGGGGCCCCGGCACGCAGCAGCGCGGTGGCCAGGTCGAGCGTCGCACCAATACCGCGTTCCACGAGGGTTGCGCCACTGGCTGATCCCAGTGAGGATCGCAGGCTCTCGGGCACACGCACCCCGGTGAGCGCCTCAAGGCGGGTGAGCCGACGCAGGTCGGTCAGAGGGATCACCCCGGGAAGGATCGGGATGCTCACCCCCGCGTAGGAGGCCGCGTTGGTCAGCGCCACGTAGTCGGCCGCGTCGTAGAACACCTGGGTGATCGCCATGTCCGCTCCGGCGGCCTGCTTGGCGGCCAGGACCTCAATGGCCTCGATATGGTCACTGGTGGCCGGGTAGGCGGCCACGGCGATAGTGACGTGACGCCTGCCGTCACCGAAGAAGTCGGCCTCGACCTCCCGGATGACCCGGACGAGGTCGTCGGCGTGGCGCAGTTCCCCGGCGACGTCGTCGGCCCGGGTACCGGCTGGGGGGTCACCGCGCAGGGCGAGGAAGCGCCGCACTCCCATGCGAAGGAAGCGGGTGACGATGTCGACGGCCTCCTGCTTGCGGTAACCGATACAGGTCAGATGCGCCATGAGGGGAATGGTGCTGCACTCCAGCACGTGAGCGAGCACACTCTCGGACGGATTGGTCTGCTCCTGGACCACGCGCACGCGGGGCACGGCCTCACGCTGACCCGCCGCAGGCTCGGAAGGACTCTCCTCATGCCCCGCACCGCTGATCCCTCCTGCGGGGTCGGTCACGAAGGTGGGCCGGTAGGTCACCGAGACGAAGTCGGGCCCGGTGGCGAGGAGCCGGTCGATGCGGCCCCAGGTGGCGGAGGCGGCCTTACCCGGACGCGGGGGGAAGAGCTCCAGGCTGACGGTGGGCAATGGCCGGACGGCTCCGGTCTCAGCGTTACTCAAGCCGTCGCCGCGGCTCCCGGCCGTGGCTGTGGGCTCGGTGGGCTCATTGTCTCGCACATCGTCTCCATCGATCCTGGCTGAAGCACCCGCGTACCGGGTTGCTGCGGCGTCATGGAACCAGGTCTCTCGGCCGCTCTGGATGGTTGAGCGTATCAAACCACGGCTGTTTCCCACCCTCGCCGGCGTCCCACATAGCGAGAATGACTCCGCTCAGTCGCCGGTCCGGTCCTCGCCCCATGTCACCCAGCAGGCGAGCCGTTCCGGCGGAGCCCAGCTCGAGTCCCTGGTGCCGACCTCTCCGGTGGCGGACGAGACCACTAGGGAGGCCAGGTTCGGCTCTCCTCGAGCGGCGCAGTCGTGACTGACCATGGAGAGTAACGGTCCCATATGACGCGGCAGCACGCTCCGTCCGATCGAATCACTGAGCTCGCCGTAGGTGATGACCTCACGGTGCTGAGCGATTTCTATCAGAACGGAGCGTGCTGCGTTGGTGGCCTGGGCCAGCCTCGGGGTGAGCCGGCGCATCCTCTCCCCCACTGGGAAGTAGTCACCGACGGTGATGGCGAGCAGTTGAGACACAGTGCGATGATCCGGCTTGTCCGAGCTCTTCACAAGCTCGTTCCCGCTGGGCCCTCACCCCGAGGCCCGCATGATCAGCTGGCCATGCGACGACGCACCAGGATGAATCCACCTCCCAGGGCGATGGCGGCCACCGCCAGGACGATGGCGGTCATGCTGGCGCCGGTGAGCGGAAGACGGCCGCCACCGGTAGCTGCTGCAGCAGCAGCGGCCTGGCCCTGACCGGCCTGAGCGTTGCCGCCGGGTTTGGCGATGCTGGAGTTCTTCTGTCCAGCACCCGCCTTGGAGTCGGGGGTGTTGGCCCCCTGTGCGTCCTGGCCGGCGGTGCCGGTGGCACCATCAGCAGCGGTGGAGCCGTTGTTGTTCGGGGAGGCAGCGGCGGAGGGCTGGTTACCGCCGTTGTCAGCCTTACCGCCGTTGTTACCAGCGTTGTCAGCCTTGCCACCGTTACCAGCGTTGTCAGCCTTGCCACCGTTACCAGCGTTGTCAGCCTTGCCACCGTTACCAGCGTTGTCAGCCTTGCCACCGTTACCAGCGTTGTCAGCCTTGCCACCGTTACCAGCGTTGTCAGCCTTGCCACCGTTGTTGGCGTTATCAGCGGGGGCGTCCCCGGCACCGGGGACGGCGCCGCCGCCCCAGGCTACGTTGACCAGCGCACCGCGGTTCACGGCGACGTTGGCGTTGACGCCGAGGGTCTTGGCGACGTCCTCAGGCAGAGCGTGGCCGTTGCCGGAAGCGGGGCTGCCCTCCTTGAGGTGGAAGTCCGAGGTCTTGTCCATCGGGTTGGCCGACTCCTTGACGAAGAACGGGTTGTTCTCCGGGGAGCCGTGCAGGTCCAGACCGTTGGACTCCTTACCGGCGGCCTTGACGTTCGAGCTGGCCGTGAAGTCGGAGAGCTTCTCGGCGTTGACCGACTGAGTCTTGCGGTCGGCGCCGTAGTTCCACAGGACCGTGGTGGACAGGGTCTGGGGGTTCTCGTGGCGGTAGTAGGCGTCGTAGTCGATGGTGGAAACCATCTCGTTGGCGTAGACCGCGCCGGAGCCGTCCTGGTTGGCCCCGCCGAGGACCTGGACCATGGCCGAGTAGCGCCACGGGTCCCCGGGCATGGGGGTGGTCTGCTCGGAGGAGAAGATGTTGTTCATCACCGTGGTGTTGGTGGTGTCCCAGCTCAGTCCGTGCTCGGCGCTCCACTTCTGCACCTGAGTGCACACACCCTGGGCGTTGCGGGCGTTGCAACCGTCGGAGCGGGTGTCCTCCTGGACCCACAGGCTGGTGAGAGCGTGGGAGACGGTGTTGTTCCACACGCGGGTGTCATTGGACCCGGAGATGTGGATGCCGACACCCGCCCCGGCCACGATGTTGGAGGCGATGAGGTTGTTGGAGGAGACCTCGTTGAAGATCGCCACCGGGACGTTGACGAAGTAGTTGCCAACGATCTCAGAGTCCATCACGCCCTCGTCGAACCAGACACCCGCAGCCCGGTTCTGGTCATAGGCCGTGGGGTCGGAGATGTCCACGCCGGTGGCCGAGTAGTCCACGGTGTTGTTGGCGAAGCGGATGTTCTTGGAGTGGGTGATCTTGGTGTCGGCCAGGGTGCAGTAGGCACCGCAGTCCTTCGTGATGAAGCCGGAGGTGTTGTTGTTCCTCCACAGGTTGTTCTCCACCTTGGCTCCGCTGGAGTCATTGATGCCGAAGGCGTTGGAGCCGTTGTTCTCGAACAGGTTTTTCGAGACAACCGCGTTGGTCGAGTCGATGACCTGCAGCGCTCCCGCGGTCGAGGAGTAGCGGAAGGTGGAGTTCTCGATACGAGGAGCACCGTGCGCAGCCACGATCATTCCTCCACCGGAGATGGTGCCGATCTCAGGGTCGTTGTAGTCCCAACGCTGCACCGCGGAGTACTTCTCCACCGTCAGCCCGGACAGGGCGATGTTGTCGGCGTTGAAGGACAGCGCGCGAGAGTGCTGAACCACCTCGACCTGGTGCTGGTTGGGGTCGACGCCGATGACGTAGGAGGTGCCCCGGTGCGGCTTGACCTTGTAGCCGGCCTGGTTGTTGTTCGGGTTGTTCAAGGTGACCGGATCGGGGTCATCGACGAAGAAGGTGGACGCGGTGACCTCATCACGGCTGAGCACCTGGGTCAGGGGCTTGCCGTCGACGAACACCTGCTCGGGGTGAGCGGCGATACCTTCCTTGGCAGGGTCGGCGTTGATGGTGCAGACCGTGCAGAAACGGACCATGTCCTTACCTGTGGACCACTTTCCGTCACCCCCCGCACTCCAGTTGGTGGGGACCTCGGCGCCGGTGAGGACCGGCTTGGCCCCCTCGGCCGCCTTGATGGTCACGCCCTTGTCCACGGCAAGCTCACCCTCGCGGTAGGTGCCGTTGGCCAGCTCAATGGTGTCACCGTTGCCGACCTTCTTGAGGGCCGCCTTGATGGTCTGGAAGGGCTTCGCAGCGGATCCGTCTCCCGCGTCCGAGCCTCCTTCGGCTGAGACATGGATGGTGCTGCCGTCCGCAGCAGCGGCTTCTGGCGCGTGCGTGACGGCCAGAACAGGCGCCGACAGCGATAGAGCGAGTATCGCCATCTGGGCGACGATTCGACGCTTCATGGTGTCTCCGTCTCCGTAGTGTGATCAGAACGCCGTTACCCTACCGTGATAAATTTTGTTTAGCATCCGTTATATCCGCTTACTTCCGAGAGAGGCTTCTCTCACCGACGTCACAGTCACGGGCCTGTCTCAGGTGCCACCTGGCCCGACGTGCGCTCCACACCCCCTTTCTGGAAGGATCAACCTATGACGCACGCAACACCCCCGAACACATCGCGGTATCCGAATGTCTCAGTGTCTGGAAGCATCAAGCTCGGCCAGTTCCTCAAGCTGGCCGGCCTGGTGGAGGACGGCGCCGAGGCACGTATCGCCATCCAGTCCGGGGACGTCATGGTCAATGGCGCCACAGAGATGCGTCGTGGGCACCATCTTTCCGGCGGCGATGTGGTCGTCGTCGACCACCCCGCCGGCCAGGTCGGCGCCATTGTCGAACAGATGGGGCCCGAGGACTGACCCCGGACCCCATCTACGGCGACGGCTTACCTGCTCTGCTCCCCGTCGAAGTCGGCAGTACCACCGTCAGCACTGGCGTCGACGTCGGAAGCCGGTTCCCGCCCGACGTCGCCACAACCGCCCTGCTTGTCCTCGCTGGCAGCAGTGGAGGACAAGGTGGTATGCAGCTCGATGGTCTCGACCTCATGAGGCTCGTCGGCGGCCGTGACCGCAGTGGTCACCGAGTCGACCAGGACCTGGTTGGCCAGCGAGTGCCGCAGCAGCATGGGGTCATTGTTGAGGTCCCTGTAGAGCGAGACGCATAGCAGCAGCATGACGAAGACGAAGGGCAGAGCCGAGACGATCGTGATGTCCCGCAGACCAGTGAGCACCTCCGCAGGATCGTCTCCTCCGGCGAGCAACATGGCCGAGGCCACACCACCGGTGGCCACGCCCCAGAAGACGACCGTGAAACGGCTCGGCTCGATCGCACCCTTCTCCGAGAGCCCTCCCATGACGATGGAGGCCGAGTCCGCACCGGTGACGAAGAAGATCGCCACCAGGACGACCGCTAGCACCATGAGCACGATGAGGACCGCCCTGTGCACCGGCATGGCGTTGAGCAGGTCGAACAGGATGGTGTCGAAGTTCACGTCAGGTGTGCCGTCAGCCTTGAGATGGACGAGGGCGTCTGCCGTCCTCCCGGCGCGCTCGGCCCGCTCCTGGAGGCCAATGGCACCGCCGCCAAAGATGGCGAACCAGATGAGAGAGACGACCGAGGGGACGAACATGACCCCGGTAACGAATTGCCGGATGGTGCGGCCGCGCGAGATGCGGGCGATGAACATGCCCACGAAGGGCGTCCAGGAGATCCACCAGGCCCAGTAGAAGATCGTCCAGGAGGACAGCCACTCGGACATGTCCTTATTCCCGACTGCCGTGGTGCGTGAGGCCATGGCAGGCAGCTCATCGATGAAGTCGCCGATTGCCGAGGGGATGATGTTGAGGATGAACAGCGTGGGCCCTCCGACGAAGACGATGATTGCCAGAAGCACCGCCAGTACCATGTTGATGTTCGACAGCCACTGGATGCCCTTCTCGATACCGGAGATGGCCGAGGCGACGAAGCAGGCGGTCAGGACCGCGATAATGGCGACGAGCATCCCCGAACTCACCTTGTCGACGAGATTGGTCGACACCATGCCTCCCCCGATCTGCAGGGCCCCCAGCCCCAGGGAGCATGCGGATCCGAACAGGGTGGCGACGATCGCCAAAATATTGATGATGCGCCCACCGACCCCGTCAATGGCCTGCCGCCCGAACAGGGAGGTGAACATCGCGGAGAAGAGCTGAGAGCGTCCCAGGCGGTAGGTCCCATAGGCCATTCCGAGCCCCACCAAGGCGTACATCGCCCACGGGTAGATGGTCCAGTGGAACAGCGCGGTGCCCATAGCCGTGCTGGCGGCCTTGGCCGTCTGAGGATCGACGGTGTCCGGCGGGGGCGACATGTAGAAGTAGAGCGGCTCACCGACTCCGTAAAAAATCAGGCCGATCCCCATTCCGGTGGCGAACATCATGGAGACCCAGGAGCCAGTGGAGTACTCGGGCTCCTCGGCGTCCCCACCCAGTGGAATCTTGCCGAACCGGGAGGCCGCGACGAAGACGATGAACACGACGAACAGGGTTGATGACAGGACGAACAGCCAGCCGAAGTTGCTGATCGTTCCCCCCAGGGCCCACTTGGAGACTCGCCCCAGCCCGTGCGGATCGACGAAACCCCACACCACGAACGCGATGGTCGCGGTCGCGGCGACGCCGAAGACCACCTTGTCCATTCCCTCACCGATGTCATGAGGCTGGCGGGAGACCGATCTCCTCAGGCGTTCGAGCAGGTGGCGCTGCCGCCGTTTCACGGTTGCCGGGGAGGTCTGGAAGGCCGGCGTGGCGGCCGCCGCGGCCTGGATGTTCTCCCCTGCCTGTTCTGTCTGCGGGCCGGCGTCCCGCTCCTCTTGCTGTGTCATCGTTGGAGGGTTCAGATCCTCGTCACTCATCAAATAACCTCATAGACAATACAGTCACCGACTGCTTGTGGACATCACGAGAGTATCAAGATGAAGACGGGACGACACCTGAGAGCGGGCCGTCACGGAGTTTGCACGATTCCTGGAATGCCGCTTCAGAACCCGGATCCTCTTTCCTGGACACGGGTCCGCACCAGGAACGAGCCGCTAAGCGTCGCATATTGATCAGGATACGGCGAGATCACGAGCAGACGTTCCGCAACGATGCCCGAGCAGGCCGGTGTCGCTTCGGCGGCTTCACCTGGGCAGGCGATGACCGCTCGTCCGGAGAGGACCGCTAGTGGCGCAGGCAACCCGGCCCGAGCAGGGCCTTAATGTCGGAGTAGAAGGCAGGAGAGGCCTCCACCCGCAGCGAGGCGTCCAGCTGGGTGCGCACCTCACGCCCTGGGCTGGTGAGCGTCAGGCGCACCGTCGATCCGCCGGGGTGCTTGGTGAGCACGTCCTTGAACTGCTCCACCAGCGGCCCAGTGCACCGGTTGGTGGGCAGGGTGATGAGGACCGCCTCGTGGGCGGCGCTGGAGATGTCCGGGATCGTCATCTCCTGGGCGTACAGGGCGACCTGCCCGTCACGCCGGTTGAGACGTCCGCGCACCGTCACCACCGTGTCCGGGGCCAGCATGGTGGAGACGGTCTGGTAGGTCTGGGGGAAGAAGAGCACCTCAACGCTTCCGGCCAGGTCCTCGACCTGGGCGATGGCCCACAGGTTGCCCTGCTTGGTGGTCTTACGGGTCAGCGAGGTGATGAGTCCGGCGATGGTGACCATGGCGCCGTCGGGCAGCTCATCGTTCTCGTGGAGCTCGGAGATCTCCTTGTCCGCGAGCTTGCCGAGCAGTCCCTCCAGCCCCATGAGGGGGTGGTCGGAGACGTAGAGTCCCAGCATGTCGCGCTCGTAGGCGAGCTTGTCCTTCTTATCCCACTCGGGCAGGTTGGGAACGTCGGAGGAGAAGACCGGGCCGTTGCCGAAGGGCGAGTCGTCGGCGTCGTCGGGACCGCCCATGAGGGAGGCGAACAGGTCGAACTGGCCGGCGGCCTCGTTGCGCTTGACACCGATGACCTCGTCGACGAAGTCCTCGTGACAGGCCTGCAGGGAACGCCGGGTGTGTCCCAGGGAGTCGAAGGCTCCGGCCTTGATGAGTGAGTCGATGGTGCGCTTGTTGCACACGACTGCGGGAACCTTGTCGAGGAAGTCCTCGAAGGAGGTGAACTCGCCCTTCTCCTCCCTGGCGGCGACGATCGCGTCGACGACGTTGATGCCGACGTTGCGCACCGCGGACAGCCCGAAGCGCACGTCCTCGTCGACAGCGGAGAACTGTGCCCGTGAGGCGTTGACGTCCGGGGGCAGCACGGTGATGCCCATGTGGCGGCACTCCCCCAGGTAGACGGCCAGCTTGTCCTTGTTGTCCTTCTGGCTGGTGAGCAGGGCGGCCATGTACTCGGTGGGATAGTGCGCCTTGAGGTAGGCCGTCCAGTAGGACACGACGCCGTAGGCGGCCGAGTGGGCCTTGTTGAAGGCGTACTTGGCGAAGGGGACGACGACGTCCCACAGGGTCTTGACGCTCTCCTTGGAGAAACCGGCCTGGACCATGCCGGCCTCGAACTCGACGAACATCTTGGCCAGGATGTCCATCTTCTTCTTACCCATCGCCTTGCGCAACGCGTCGGCCTTGCCCATGGAGAATCCCGCCAGGTCGGTGGCGATCTTCATGACCTGCTCCTGGTACACGATGAGACCGTGGGTGGTCCCCAGGATCGGGTCGAGGGCATCCTTGAGCTCGGGGTGGATCGGGACGACCTCCTGCAGGCCGTTCTTGCGCAGTGCGTAGTTGGTGTGAGACTCCGCCCCCATGGGGCCGGGCCGGTAGAGGGCACCGACGGCGGAGATGTCCTCGAAGTTGTCGGGCTTCATCAGGCGCAGCAGTGTGCGCATCCCCCCGCCGTCGAGCTGGAAGACACCCAGGGTCTCACCGCGTGAGAGCAGCTCGTAGGTGGCGCGGTCATCGAGCTCGACGTGGTCGATGTCCAGGGCGGGTTTGCCGTTGGCGACGATGTTCTCCAGGGCGTCGGAGATGACCGTGAGGTTGCGCAGTCCCAGGAAGTCCATCTTGAGCAGGCCCAGGTGCTCGCAGGTGGGGTAGTCGAACTGGGTGATGACGGCGCCGTCCTGCAGACGCTGCATCATGGGGATGATGTCGGTCAGGGTGGCCGAGGACATGATGACGGCGCAGGCGTGGACGCCCCACTGACGGGTCATGCCCTCCAGCCCCTTGGCCAGCTCGACGATCTTCTGGGCGTCGGGGTCCTCGGCGTGGAGCCTGCGGAACTCCTCGGCCTCGCCGTAGCGCTCGTCGTCGGGGTTGAAGATGCCCTTGATGGAGATGTCCTTGCCCTGGACCGAGGGGGGCATGGCCTTGGTGAGCCTGTCGCCGACCGCGTAGGGGTAGCCCATGACGCGGCTGGAGTCCTTCAAGGACTGCTTGGCCTTGATGACACCGTAGGTAACCACCTGGCTGATGCGGTCGGCGCCGTACTTCTCGCGCACGTACTCGATGACCTCGTCGCGCCGGCGCTCGTCGAAGTCGACATCGATATCAGGCATGGAGATGCGCTCAGGATTGAGGAATCGCTCGAAGATGAGTCCGTGGCGCAGCGGGTTGAGCTCGGTGATGCCCATGGCGTAGGCGACCATGGACCCGGCTCCCGACCCGCGTCCCGGTCCGACCCGGATGCCGTGGGCCTTGGCCCAGTTGATGTAATCGGCCACGACGAGGAAGTAGCCGGGGAATCCCATCTGGGTGATGACGCTGATCTCGTACTCGGCCTGCTTGCGGCAGTCCTCGGGGATGTCACCGTTGAACCGGCGGTCCATGCCACGCCAGCACTCCTTGATGAACCAGGACTCGTCGGTCTCCCCCTCGGGGACGGGGAAGGCCGGCATGTATGAGGCCCCCTCGTCCACAGTGCGGAAGTGCACCTCGCACTGCTCGGCCACGAGCAGGGTGTTGTCGCAGGCCTGAGGCATCTCGGAGAAGAGGCGGCGCATCTCGGAGCCGGGGCGCAGATAGTAGGTGTCGCCGTCGAACTTGAAGCGGTCGGGATCGGAGAGCACGGAGCCGGAGTTGATGCACAGCATCGCGTCCTGGATGGTGCGGTCCTCGGGGCGCACATAGTGGGAGTCGTTGGTGGCCAGAAGCGGGGCTCCGAGCTCCTTGGCGATACGCAGCAGATCCTTGGTGACACGCTGCTCGATCTCCAGGCCGTGGTCCATGAGCTCGACGTAGAAGAACTCCTTGCCGAAGATGTCCTGAAGTTCCCCGGCAGTGCGCAGGGCCTCATCCCACTGGCCCAGCCGCAGACGGGTCTGGACTTCCGACGAGGGGCAGCCCGTAGAGCCGATGAGACCGTCCGCGTAGCGCGAGAGCAGCTCGCGGTCGATACGCGGTGCCTTGCCCCACTGGCCCTCCAGGGAGGCGAAGGAGTCCATGCGCATGAGGTTGTGCAGGCCCTCGTTGTTGCGAGAGAGCAGCGTCATGTGCGTGTAGGAGCCGCGGGCCGAGACGTCGTCGCTCCTCTGTGACTCGTCGCCCCAGAAGACACGGGTCTTGTCGAAGCGGGAGGTGCCCGGCGTCATGTAGGCCTCCACCCCGATGATGGGCTTGATGCCGGCGGCCTTGGCTGCCGCGTAGAACTCGTAGGCTCCGAACATGTAGCCGTGGTCGGTGATCGCCAGAGCGGGCTGTCCCAGCCGCTTGGCCTCGGCCACGTAGTCCTTGATCTTCCCGGCGCCGTCCAGCATGGAGTAGTCGGTGTGGACGTGGAGGTGGACGAAGTCGTCCTTGGGGGCTGCATCTTCCTGAGTGCTCATCTCCGCCATGCCCCCATCCTAGGCCCGCCCGGTGTCGTGTCTCCTGGAGGGGCAGAGCGCGCCGTCCGGTGGGAAGGCGGAGTTTCCCGGCCATGACGGGCCACTGCCGGCGTGGCGGGTAAGCCGGGTGAGAAATCCGCCGCCGGCGGGCGGCCTGCTCCCCTCCTGGTCCGAAGAGGCGCTCCGGAGTCAGCCGCGCGCCCGGGCGGCAGCCTCTCGCGGAGCCAGGACGCAGTGCGCAAGGTCGAGTACGGGGGTGGGCACGCCCGCCTCGTCGCCGGCGCGGCACACGGCACCGAGCTGGGCGTCGAACTCGCTGGGCAGACCTGAGGCGATGTCCCGCTGCATCGATGTGGTGGCGCCGGCCGGCTGGGCGTCGGCCATGCGCAGGGCCGCAGCGACCGGGTCGGGGGCGTCGTCGGTGGCCAGGTCGTGTCCCAGTGCCGCGGCGACGGCGACGACCTCGCGCACAGCCTGGGTGAAGGTGTCTCTCAGATCACTGCGCAGGACGCCGATAGGAGCGTTCGTGGCGGCACCGAGTGCTCCCTGAACGACGACGAAGGACACCTTGCGCCACAGCTCCGCCCAGATGGAGTCGGGGATCCAGGCGCGGATGCCTGCCGCCTGCAGGGCCTCGACGGCGGCGCTGCTGCGAGCAGTGGCACCGCCGTCCCACTCCCCCAGGGCCAGGGAGCCGGTGTTGCCGACAGTACCCACGGTGCCGGGCGAGATGATGGCGGAGTACACGCGGGCGACTCCGGGCAGGACGTGCTCCTTCCCGACGGCGTCGGCGAGCAGCTCGGGCGCGCTGATCCCGTTCTGGGTGGAGACGACGCCGGTGGTGGAGCCGGTCAGGCGCCTGAGAGCAGGAGCCAGCTGCGGCAGCGCATCGACTTTCGTGGTCACGAAGACCAGGTCCGGGTCACCGCCCAGGGTGCCGGTGAGAGCCACCGGGTCATCACTGGCCAGTGGTGTCTCGATGCGGCCGGTCACGGTACCGGGCTCTCCTCCGGAGCAGTCGCGCAGCATCAGCCCGCCCGAGCGCAGGGCCGCCAGGGTGCGGCCGTGAACGAGGAACCCGACCTGCTGGCCACTGGCAGACAGGTGGGCGCCGAGCCATCCTCCGATGCCACCGGCACCGATGATGACGATACGCATACGTGTCTCCTCTCGGTCCTGGTGTCTTTCGCATGTGCACGCGTGCGCGGGTGTCAGCAGCCGGCCCTAGACGGTGCCGCCGTCACTGTCCGTGGCGATAACGGTGCTGACGGTGCGGGCCATGTCCTGGTGCCAGATGCCGGCGTCGAGGTAGCGGTGGCCGCTGAGGACCCGGTACCCGCAACGCTCGTAGAATCCCATCGCTCGCTCCTGGGCGGAGAGGACCACCTCCACGCTGGAGCGACCGGAGTGGCTCAGCGCGGTCTGCTCGAGGGCCGCGACGACGCGGGCCCCGAGCCCCGTACCGCGAGCGATGCTACGGACGGCCAGGCGTCCCAGATGGACCCGCCCGGGGTGCTCGGGCTCCAGCAGAATGCGCCCGGCACCCAGGGGCGTGCCATCGGCTCCGCTGGCAAGCAGGTGGATCGTGGTGGGCTCGTCGTCGCGGGCATCCATCTCCTGGACGAGGGGGACCGACTGCTCCCCCACGAAGACCTCCAGGCGAACGTCGGCCAGGGCCTTCCGCAACCGCTCGGCCGCAACCCCGGTCTGGTCACCGCGTGCGGTGGCGAAGACAACGGGCTCCTGGACCGACATGGCGGGACGGATCTCGAGGACGGGGGCTCCTGAGACCGCCTCGCCAGCGCTCGACCTCGCCGTCGGGCCCATGGCCGGGCGATGGACGTGATCAGTCACTGTGCTCACTCACCTCCACGGCGATCCCGTTCACGGCAGGCGCAGGACATCGAGGGCGTGGACGAGGTCGTCGGAGTAGTCGGAGGTGAAGACCATGTGCTCACCGGTGATGGGGTGGGCGATGCCGAGTTCACGGGCGTGGAGCCACTGGCGGATGAGACCGGTGCGCGCTGTCATGGCCGGATCGGCGCCGTAGGTGACGTCTCCGACGCAGGGGTGGCCGACGGCGGCCATGTGGACGCGGATCTGGTGAGTGCGTCCGGTCTCGAGGTGGATCTCGGCAAGGCAGGCCCCGGGCATCGCCTCGATGACGTCGTAGTGGGTGATGGACTCGCGCCCGCCCTCGATGATGGCCATCTTCCACTCCCGGCTGGGGTGGCGGCCGATGGGTGCGTCGATCGTGCCGCTGGAGGGATCGAGGTGGCCCTGAACCAGGGCGTGGTAGACCTTGTCCACCGTGTGCTCCCGGAAGGCGCGTTTGAGCACCGAGTAGGCCCGCTCCCCCTTGGCCACGATCATGACGCCCGAGGTGCCCACGTCCAGGCGCGAGACAATGCCCTGGCGCTCGGCGGCGCCTGAGGTGGCCACTCGGACGTGCATGGCTTTGAGAGCGCCGAGGACGTCGGGGCCGTCCCAGCCCATGGAGGGGTGTGCGGCCACACCTGCCGGCTTGTCGACGACGACGATGTCCTCGTCCTCATAGAGCAGCTCCATGCCCTCCACGGGAGTGGCGACCGGTTCGACGGGTCGAGGCTCGGGCAGGTCGACCTCAAGAAGCTCGCCCGCACGCAGACGGGCGGACTTGCCCAGGCTCTCACCGTTCCTGCACACGTCACCGGCTTCGCACAGGTCCTCGACCCGACTGCGGGACAGACCCGTCATCCGGGCCAGCGCGGCATCGACCCGCTCGCCGTCGAAGCCGTCGGGCACGGGCAGCAGACGCATGCTCATTGCGGCTCCGCTGAGGTCGACTGCGCTGACACCCCGGAGGACCCCGATGAGTTCGAGGGGGTCTCACCATTGTCCTTCCGGCGGGATCGGGCTCCTCGGCGGGTTGAGGAAGCCGTTGCGCCGCGCCCTCCGGTCTCCCGTTCGTCTTGAGATCCGGCGCGTGTGCCGTCGATCTCCCAGCCTCCCAGGGACAGGACGATGATGCCCGCGGCGGCCAGTACGATCGCGATGTCTGCCACGTTGCCCACGAAGTAGCCGCCGTAGTCGATGAAGTCGATGACGTGACCACGCAGGAAACCGGGCTCCCGCAGGAGACGATCGATGAGGTTGCCGACCGCCCCGCCGAGCACCAGGCCGAGAGCTACCGCCCAGGAGCGGGACGCCAGGTTCCGGGAGACACGGATGATGATGACCACGACCAAGGAGGCGATAAGCGCGAAGATCCACGTCTGCCCCGTAGCGAAGGAGAAGGCGGCACCCGGGTTGCGCACCAGGACCAGCCCCAGCACGCGACCGAGCAGCGCTGTGTGCTGGCCGTCGGCCAAGGCCGAGAGCGCCCATTGCTTGGTGGCCTGATCCACGACGATGATGACAACCGCCACCAGCCACAGCACGATCACCGGGAGGCGTTGGGACCATCTCCTGCCCGTCTCCCCATCCTCCTGCGACTTCATGGATCTCTCCATGGCGCTGAAGGGATTGTCTGTGGGCAGTGAGACAACGTTGTCAGTGTTACCGGTGCTGCCGGAGGCTTCCTCCACGGAGGAGGCAGGATCGACGTGGTCAGGCATAGGGCTTTCTCGCATTGTGCTCAGAGGAGAACGGGTGACGAATGGGCTGTGTACCCAGCGAAGGGCGGCGACCCGCGTGGGTCGCCGCCCTTCGTGGGAGGCCGTGTCACTGACGACTGGAGGAGCTGGACCATCCTGAGCGGATGGGGACCACTGTGATGGGGCTCCGTTGGCCAGTCCCTGAGGTGTTCACGGGGGTGAGCCGGGAGGCGATCACGGCCTGAAGGATCACAGACCGGAGATGGTGCTCTCGCCGCCGTCCTCGACGTTGGCCAGCAGGTTCTGCAGGTAGCTCTTGAGGCGGGTGCGGTAGTCGGACTCGAAGCGCCGCAGCTCGTCGATCTTCTGCTCGAGGGCGGAACGCTCCTTCTCCAGCTGGGCGAGGGTGCGGTTGCGCTGGTCCTCTGCCTCACGCACGATCTGCTCACCTGTGGAGCGGGCCTCGGTGACGATGCGCTCACCCTCGGCCTTACCGTTGGCGACGTGCTCATCGTGGAGGCGCTGGGCCAGCTCGAGCATGCCGGATGCGGCGGCCGGGCCCTGACCGCCGGACTCGCCGGCAGAGACGGCCGGCATGGACATGGCAGGCTCTGCCTGAACCGGAGATACGGGGGAAGCGGGGGCAGAGGGGATGGCGGCCCCCTCGCCGAGCTGAGCCACTCGGCGGTTGGCGGCCTCGAGCTTGGCCTTGAGGTCGGCGTTCTCAGCCTCCAGCTGACGCATAGCCTCGACTACCTCGTCGAGGAACTCGTCGACCTCGTCCTGCTCGTAGCCCTCACGGAACTTGGTCGCCTGGAACTTCTTGTTGAGGACGTCGTCTGCTGTCAGCAGCGTCATGGGTCGTCACCTCGGTGTCGTTACGGATAAGGTCACGAGCACCGGGCATCCGGTCACTCATGCGGACAGAGTACCTGAACTCGAGGTTCAGGCCACATCAAGCGCGCTATCTCACGCTGACGTGAGAACAGCACTCTAGCGGTTCGCTCACAACTTCACACCTGTTCAGATGAGAAGTCGGAGGAACCACTGAAGCACCCAGATCCCGAAGACCAGGACCAGGAAGCTCAGGTCGATACCGACCCCTCCCAGGCGCGCCATGGGAACCCTCTGACGGATCACTCGCAGAGGCGGATCCGTCAGAGCGTAGACAAGATTGGCCAGCACCAGGACGACCCCCTGGGGCCGCCACTGGCGGGCGAAGACCTGAATCCAGTCGAGTACGACCCTGACCAGGAGGATGAGGAAGTACAGGCTCAAAATGCTCGACAGGATCCCTGCCACTACGGAGACGAGGTTCACGTCCCGGTCAGCTCAGCTCTGATTGAAGAAGCGGCCGCGAGCCTCGGCGACCTCACCGCCGTCGATCTCCACGCTGGCCGGAGTCAGCAGGAACACACGCGGGGTGACACGTTCGATAGCGCCGTGCAGGCCGAAGACCAGACCGGCGGAGAAGTCCACCATGCGACGCGCGTCAGACTCGCTCATGCCGGTCAGGTTGATGATGACGGGGACTCCGTCACGGAAGGACTCGCCAATGATCCTGGCCTCGTTGTAGGTCGAGGGGTGAACCGTGACGATACGACGAAGGTCCGGGGCAGCAGCAACGGGCTCGGGAGCAGCCGGGGCGGAGAAGTCCTCGTACCCGTCGTCAACGAAGTCCTGCTCGTGCTCCTGCACGGCGTAGCCCGCGTCGACAGCCTCATAGCTGTCCTCGTAGGTCTCCTCCTCCGGCTCCGAGTAGCCGAGGAAACTGGTCATACTGCGCAGCGCGCCCATCTATCGCTCCTTGGTTCGTCCGGTCCCCTGCGTTCCGGATGTGCTGCGACGGTATCCGCCCCTGCGACACCGCACGGGGACCTCAACTCGGCGTGTCCCCCACCTCAGGTTTCAGGTAGGTCACGCCCAGGAGTCACTCAGCAGACTGGGCTTTACCTTGGAATTGCAACACCTGCCAGGCGGCCGGTCACTCCGTCCCGTCGGTAGGAGTAAAAGCGGGAGTCCTCGTACGTGCACCACTGGCCAGCACTGATGTGCCCAACGCCAGCACGCTCCAACTGAGCGAGGACACCTGCCGCCACGTCGAGGCCCGGCGTGCCCCACGATGTGCGCGAGGCGCATGCAGGTTCGCGCTGCGCGGACAGCGCCAGCATGTCATCCGGGACCTCGTAGCAGGAGCCGCAGATCGAGGGGCCCACTGCGGCCCACAGGTCAGCCGGCTCCGCTCCCGCACGCTGAAGGAAATCAATCGTGGCGGGAACGACGCCGTCGAGCATGCCTCGCCGCCCGGCGTGCACGGCCGCCGTCAGAGCACCATCCCGGGATGCCAGCAGGACGGGGACGCAGTCGGCCACGAGGACGCAGCACCCTGCAGACGCGTCGGCCGTCCGGGCATCCAGGACGAGTGCATCCGCCGTGGGAACCTCATCGACCTGGGCGGAGGACACAACGGCGGAGTGAACCTGGTTCATCCAGGCCAGGTGACGCCCCTGCTCAAGTCCAAGCAGCTCCTCAAGTCGACGACGGTGACAATGAACACGTTGCGGGTCATCTCCGACATGGAGCGCCAGGTTCCACCCGTCGTAGGCGGCCCCGTCCTCACGTCCACCGCTACCGTCTTCGGCTCCCCGAGCCTGAGTGCCGACGTCGTTCGGAGCGGAAACGGGACGAGCCCGCAGACCGCGGGTAGTGAAGTACCCACGGGCCCGCGGGCCCAGATCCACTTCGATCAGGTCCGAAACCTCAACGGCGCTGGCGTCACACACGGCTGCAGTGTTCCCGGACAGCGGCACCGTTCAGCGCAGGAAATCGGGCAGATCAATGCCGTCGTCGTCGGCGTCTACCCCGATCACCTGAGGAACCTCAAGATCGGAGACCGACTGCTGCTGCGCCGATACCGAGCCGTAAGAGCCGTAGGACTCATCCACATAGGCCGGCATGCTTCCCGACGAAAGCGCCTCGGCCGCACCGACCTCCGACAGATGCGCCGCGGCCGCCGGCGACGACGATGGCGGAGGAGCCAGCGGGACCGGACGAGTTACCGGGTTCTGGGCGGCATGGGCACCGCCGCGAGGAGCGGGAGCCGGGGGCAGGTCATCAACCGGGGAGGAGGGCACCGGCGGGACGGCGGCCGCCCGCGACAGTCGAGTCATCGGATCGGCCAGACCGCCGACAATCGGCTCGGAGTCGAAGCCGGCGGCGATGACCGTCACCCGTACCTCGTCGCCCAGGGCGCCATCGACAACGTTTCCGACGATGATGTTGGCCTCGGGGTGGACGGCCTCGCGCACCAGGTTGGCGGCCTCGTTCATCTCGAACAGGCCCAGGTCGGAGCCACCCTGGAAGAAGAGCAGCACACCATGGGCGCCGTCGATCGAGGTCTCGAGCAGCGGCGAGGCGATGGCCTCCTCAGTGGCCGTGATCGCACGTCCCTCACCAGTGGCCGAGCCGATACCCATGAGCGCGCTGCCGGCGCCCTGCATCACGGACTTGACGTCATTGAAGTCGACATTGATGAGGCCGGGGGTGGTGATGAGTTCGGTGATGCCCTGAACACCCTGAAGAAGAACCTGGTCGGCCTGCTTGAAGGCGTCCACGACGGAGATGTTCTTGTCGGCGATCTGCAGGAGGCGGTCATTGGGGATGACGATGAGGGTATCGACTTCCTCGCGCAGCGCCTGGACACCGTCCTCGGCCTGGGCCGAGCGGCGGCGCCCCTCGAAGGAGAAGGGACGGGTGACCACACCGATGGTCAGAGCGCCGATGCTCTTGGCCAGGCGGGCGACGACGGGGGCCGCACCGGTGCCGGTGCCACCTCCCTCACCCGCGGTGACGAAGACCATGTCCGACCCGTCGAGGGCCTCACGGATCTCGGCCTCGTGGTCCTCGGCGGCCTTGCGGCCGATCGCCGGGTCGGCCCCCGCTCCCAGGCCTCGGGTCAGGTCTCGCCCGACGTCGAGCTTGACGTCAGCGTCGGACATGAGCAGCGCCTGGGCGTCGGTGTTCACGGCGATGAACTCCACGCCACGCAGATCGGCCTCGATCATGCGGTTGACGGCATTGACACCGCCACCGCCAACACCGACGACCTTGATCTCTGCCTGGTAGTGCTGTGAGTCGTCCACAGCCATGCTCTCGACCACTGGCGTCCCCTCCGCGAGTTTCGTCATGAGTCCTCTGACGAGGACTCCCCTCAAACCTCAACCTCAAGTTAAGGTCAATACTTATGTCATTCTTTGAACGACGGGCATAACGCTATGAGACTTCCAGGACGTCGTATCGCATTGAAGCCCGGCGTGTTCGTGTGCAGTTGCCTGCGGATTCCCTGCTATATCGCTGCGATTTACCTGCAATAAACCTGAAGGAGCGAGTAGTGCATGCTGCTTTCCGCTCCACAGTCCCGTGAAGCGTCGTTCAGCGGTGGCGCGGAGGATCCGTTCAGGATGCCTGAGATGGTGCCGCGGCGGTCGTGGCCGCCCCGTCGGCGGACCGGGTGGTGGGGCGATGAGGCGATGAGACGTCGTAGACGGACGCAGTGGTCGTCATGAGAGTCGCCAGGACGCGCGCCTTGAGCCCGTTGTCCTGGCTGTTCCCCCAGACCACGCTCGCCCCGCTGGACAAGGTGAGTGTGACCTGTCCCGCCTCAGTGGCGCTTCCGCTGCTCACCTGCGCCAGAGTCTCAGGTGTGAGGGAGCCCACCACCTGGGTGACGGCGGCGACCTGCTTGGCTGAGATCCTCTGTGGCCCCGATGTCTGCGCAGCTGAGTCGGGCACGATGGTCACCAGCCCCGACGGCGCCTCGGAGACCCGTTCGAGGACCACGGCCTCGTTGTCGAGGACCTGGTAGCCGTCCGAGTCCTGCACGGTGGCCACCGGCACACGCATCGTCAGGTGCACCCGCAGCCCATGGGGCCAGGCCCTGGTCACCTGCGCCCGACGCACCCGGACCAGCTTGTCACTGACCTGGGTGGAGAGCCGGCCGGTGTCGAGCCGCAACAACGAGTCGCCCTCATACGAGGCCAGAACGTCACGGACCTGCTTATCGGAGACACTGCCGTCCGACCCCGCCACGGAGATCCTTCGGACCTGTAGGCCCAGGAGGGGTGAAAAGGCCAGGGCCCAGACCGTCAGGACGATGGCGAGCACAACAACGGCGGTCTTCACCGCCCTTGTCAGGCGCAACCGGCGCAAGGCGGCTTGACGCTCCTTGAGACGATCGGCGAGCCCGGTGGAGACAACCCGGTCGTCTCCTCTGGAAAGAGCCACCTGCCGGCGGCCGAACACTGTCAGCTCGGTGCTTGCTGCTCCATCGGGGCTGGAGGACGTCTCCTCAGGGCTGGTCCGGTTGGAACCTTCGCCGCTGCGGTGCGACGCGGGAGACGCGCCGGATGCGCCTCTCGACGTCGTCGGACGTCGAGGCCGCGAAGGCGCCGACGCGCCGCTGTTCGCGTCCCTGGATGTCCTGGAGGCGGCAGCGGTCCGGGGCCGCCTGACGGGAGCCGACGGACCGGCCTGCTCGGTCCCCCGATCCGTCGGGGTGCTCGTCGCTGACGGCCCCTGTGCCGAACGGGCGGGGCGCGGACGTCGGGGGCCGGAACGGCGCGGCGGGATGCTGGCCGGAGCGTCCTGAGCGAGGTTGGAGCGCTCGGGACGGGGGGCTGAGGGCTTCCTCATGCCCGCTCGCCTCGGTCTTCAGGTGAGGAGGCTGCACCGCCCTCACGCGCCGCCAGGTCGGTCAGTACCGTGGCGGCGAGTTCTGTGACGTCTCCGGCCCCGACTGTCAGCAGCAGGTCACCGGGGCGCGCCAGGTCGGCCACCGTGTGCGCGGCGTCGAGGCGCTCGGCGACGAATCTGGCTCTGCCACCGGGGACCTCCTGGGCGACCGTGTTTCCTGTGACACCGGGGAAGTCCGACTGCGTCTCTCGAGCGGGGTAGACATCCGTGATGACGACGGCGTCAGCCAGGGCAAGTGCCTGTCCGAAGTGGTCGGCGAAGGCCCTGGTACGGGAGAACAGGTGCGGCTGGAACAGAACCAGGACCCGGCCTCCGCGCTCCTGGGCCACGCCCCGCGCCGTACGCAGCAGTGCCTCGATCTCCGTGGGGTGGTGGGCGTAGTCGTCGATGACGCGCACGCCGTCGACCTCGCCCCTGTCCTCGAAACGCCGGCCCGTACCTCCGAACGCTCCCAGTGCCCGGGCCATTCGGACGGGTTCGACGCCGAGCTCGATGCCCGCGGCCCAGGCGCCGGCGGCGTCGAGGGCCACATGGTCGCCGGGCACGGCAAGCACCAGCTCAACCGGGCTGTGGACCGCCTCCTCGCCGGTGCCGCCGGCGGGCGCACGGTCGGTCGCCGCGGTGAGGGTCAGCAGCGCATGAGTGGTTGAGGCTCCGCGATCCTGGATATCCAGGTGGACGTGTCCCTCCCCCACGAGCGCTCCGCCGGGGAGGGTGTCGGGGCCTCCGAAGGAGTAGGTGACCACGCGCAGGCCCTCGGCGGCTGCGGACTGCGCCAGACGCAGTGCGCCGGCGTCGGCGGCGCAGGCAACCAGGAGCCCCCCGGGCACCAGACGGTGAGCAAAGTCGACGAATGCCTCCTCGAAGGCCTCCGCGGTGCCGTAGCTGTCGAGGTGGTCGGGCTCGACGTTGGTGACGATCTCCACGCGGGGCGAGTAGTTGAGGAAGGAGCGGTCGGACTCATCGGCCTCCGCGACCAGGGCGGGACCGCTCCCCAGGTGGGCTCCGGTCCCCAGGGCCCGCACGACCCCGCCGATGGCGAAGGAGGGGTCGGCGCCGGCATCCGTGAGGGCCTCGGCGAGCATGCCTGAGGTCGTCGTCTTGCCGTGCGCACCCGCCACGGCGACGAAGTCCAGCCCCTGAGCGGCCAGGGCCAGCGCCTGAGACCGGTGGATGACCTCCTGGTCCCGCCGGCGGGCCTCAGCGAGCTCCGGGTTGGTCTCCTTGATCGCGGTGGACACCACGACTGTGCTCCGCTCGGGAACGTGTGCGGCGTCATGCCCCAGGTGGGTCGTGATGCCCAGGTCGGTCAGGTGGTCGAAGGCGGGACCGCCACGGGCGTCGGAGCCAGAGACCCGGGCCCCACGGGCGGCGAGAAGCTGAGCGACCACGCTCATCCCCGCTCCCCCGATACCAATGAGGTGAAAGGCCCTGTCTGCCAGCGTGCATTGGTCGCCGCCGGCCGGCCGGCCGGCGGTGCGGGAACTGTCCTGGGATGTCGTGGCAGTCATGCCGCATTCTCCTCATCAGTGGGAGTGCCGTGGATGGAGGCGCACTGCTGGATGAGGGCGGCCAAGCGTGCCGCCGCATCCTGGACGCCGGTGGAGGCAGCGGCCCGGGCCATGGCGGCCTGCCGCTCAGGGTCGGAGATGAGCATCGCGAAGTCAAGGATGTCGGAGGGCGTGAGATCGGCGTCGAGCACCATGCGTCCGCCTCCTGAGGCCAGGACGTCAGCCGCGTTGAGACGTTGCTCCCCGTTGCCGATCGGCAAGGGGACGTAGAGCGCTGGAAGTCCCAGAGCCGTGATCTCTGCGACGGTACCGGCGCCGGACCGGCACAGGACTCCGTCGGCGCAGGCGTAGGCCTGTTCCATCGTGGTCAGGTAGTCGAGCACGTGGTACCGCCCAGTGAGGTCCTCCGCAGCACCTGAGGCCACTGCCGCCTCGAGAGCGGCGCGCACCGGGGCGTCCTTGTCCTTACCGGTCAGGTGCAGCACCTGCAGTCCGGTGGGCAGGGAGCCCAGCGACTCACTCAGAACCTCGTTGAGGTGCTGGGCCCCCAGGGAGCCGCCCGTCACCAACAGCGTGGGCAGGTCGGGGTCGAGTCCCAGTGCCTGCGCACCCTCGACGCGAGCCCGGCGCGTCCCCTCGCTCGTAGCCCTCTGCGCCACCAGGGTGGCGATGGCCGGGCGCAGCGGCAGTCCTGTGACTTCGGTGCGTCCCTTGGATGCCTTGAGGCGGGTGGAGGCGAAGGTCAGGGCGACCGCCTGCGCCCAGGACGCCCCCAGTCGGTTGGCCAGCCCCGGGCGGGCGTTCTGCTCATGGATGACGACCGGTACGCCGGCCTTCCTGGCGGCCAGGTAGGCCGGGGTCGACACGTAGCCGCCGAAACCGACGACGACGTCGGCCCTGACCGTCTCAATGGCCTCGGTGGCCGCGCTGATCGCCTTCCCCAGCCGGTGCGGCAGACGCAGCAGGTCACCGCTGGGGCGCCGAGGCAGAGGGACCCTGGGAACGAGCGCCAGCTCGAAGCCGGCCTCGGGCACCAGCCGATTCTCCAGTCCTTCGGCGGTCCCCAGGACGAGGATCTGCGTACGAGGATCGCCGCCCAGGGCCGGGTCCTGCAGGGCCGCGGCCGTGGCCAGCAACGGGTTGACATGGCCGGCAGTGCCCCCACCGGCCAGCAGTACCCGCAACGGCCGGGGCCGCTCCGCGCCGCTGGGACCCACCTGCTGGGGCGAGTTTGCGCTCTCACTTGTCTCGGGCACGGTTCCTCCTTGGGACAATCACTGCCAGGGAACGACGCAGCGCCCCGGGACTCGTGGACAGGGCCTCCTGCGCGCCGGGTTCGTGGCGCGCGAAGGCGAGAAGCACCCCGATGGCCAGGAGGACCGACACCAGCGCGGTCCCTCCACGGCTGACGAGGGGAAGCGGGACTCCCAGCACCGGCAGCGCGCCGGTGACGACCCCCATGTTGATGATCGCCTGCCCCACGATCCACGCACCGATGGCCGAGGTCGTGGCCACGACGTACGTGGAGGTGTGACGTCTCATGAGCCGCAGGCAGCAAGCACCGATGGCGGCGAACAGGGCGATGACGACGAGCGTACCCACCAGTCCGAACTCCTCACCGAGCACGGCGAAGATGTAGTCGGAGTCGGCCTGGGTGAGGTAGCCCCACTTCTGGCGCGAGGATCCCGGTCCCACCCCGAGCCAGCCTCCGGTCCCCAGCGCCCACATCCCATGCTTGGGTTGGTATCCCACGCCCGTGGGGTCCGCGCCCTCGGGATGGATCCAGGCGGTGATCCGGGCGCGCCGGTTGGCGCTGAGCATGGAGGCGGCCGCGAACATGACGACGCCACCGGCACCCAGGAGGGCGAACCAGCGCTTCCGCATTCCCCCCACCCACAGGGCTCCGGCGACGATGCTCACCAGAATGATGACGGTTCCCAGATCCTGTCCGCCGAAGACAGTCAGGATCGCAACGGCGACGCCGCACCAGCCCGCCGCCCACACCCGGTCGCGAGGGCGCTTGTCCGTGTACCAGGTCACCAGGGTGCCCAGGACCAGGGCGAGGGCCACCTTGATGAACTCCGAGGGCTGGGCCGTGCCGACCCCCGGGACCTGGATCCAGTTGCGGTTGCCGTAGACGTTGACACCGATGGGCGTGAACACCAGGCACTGCATGGCGATCGTCAGCACCAGGAGGACCCAGGCCATCCGCGGGAACCAGGACAGCGGTATGCGGGAGACCCCCACCATGCCCAGGGTCCCCACCGCCGCGAAGATGAGGTACTTGGCGAAGTCGGTGAAGGCGTTGCCACCGTTGGCGGCAACAGTCACCGACTGCACGGAGAAGACCATGATGAGTCCGAAGGTCTCCAGCACCAGGGTGGAGACGAGCAGGCAGTAGTAGGTCAGAGTCACCTGCTCGGAGCTCTGAGCGGAGTCGGGCCCGCCGGCTGAGGGACGCCGACGACGCTTCTGAGAGGCACCATCGACCTGGGAGCCCCCATCACCGTCCCAGGGCCGCGAGAGCCGCTCGCCCCAGTGCGCCAGGCGCCTGCGCCAGGCGTCACGCAGGCGATCACGCGACCCGGTGGGCAGTGAGCCGGATGGCTTCCTCGGCTGCTTGGACGGCGTGGCGGTCCCCCTCCGGGGCGCGGTCCGCTCCTGCTTGCGACCGGCGCCGGCCCCTTGTGGCGAACGTGCGGACGCCCGCGAGGAGCCTGACGAGGAGGGGGTCGACGAGCGGGGAGCGGTTGCCGAGGTAGACCCGGTCTTCACAGCTGCTCCTGGTCGCCGGAGGCGTCCGTGTCCCGGCCGCCATCGCTCCGGGTGTAGGCCTGGGCTTCGGCGGCGAACAGGTCACCGCGCTGGGCGTAGGACGTGAACTGGTCCCAGGAGGCGCAGGCAGGGGCCAACATGACGGTGTCACCACTGCGGGCCATGGCGCCGGCGGCCTCCACGGCCGCGGCGCTCACCTGCTCGGCGGTGCCGTCACTGACGCGGGTGACGGGCAGGCCGGGAGCCTCCCGCTCCAGAGCCGCCAGGATGTCGTCCTGGTCCTTACCGATGACCACGGCGCCGCGCAGGTGGGGGCGCACCGTGCGGACCAGATCGAAGAACTGGGCGCCCTTGGTGTCACCGCCGCAGATCCAGACGCCGGTCCCCTGCGGCAGAGAGGTCAGCGCGGCCTCGGCGGAGTGCGGGTTGGTGGCCTTGGAGTCGTCGACCCAGGCAATGCCGTCCGCCTCGGCGACGGTGACGATCCGGTGGGCTCCGGGACTGTAGGCGCGCAGTCCGGCCACGACCGCCTCCGGGTCGACTCCGGCCGCACGGGCCAGTGCGGCGGCCGCCAGGGCGTCGGCCAGCAGGTGCGCGGGAAGGTTCTGGGCGCGCCGCCCTGGGGCCAGGTGCGCGAGGTCGGCGGTGGTGGCCAGCTCGATGCCACTGGAGCGTCGCTGGGCGTGGAAGGCGCGGTCGACCAGCAGGTCCTCGACCATGCCGACCTGTCCCAACGCCGGAGCGGCCAGGGTGAAGCCGACAGCGCGACAGCCCTCGACGACGTCGGCCTGACGGACCATGTCCTCGGTGGTGGCGTCGGCGAGGTTGTAGACGGCGGCCAGCCGGGTGCGGGAGTAGACGCGGGCCTTGTCCTGGGCGTACGCCTCCAGACCCCCGTGCCAGTCGAGGTGATCGGCGGCCAGGTTGAGGCAGGCCGAGGCCAGGGGCGCCAGGGTCCTGGTGGTGTGGAGCTGGAAGCTGGACAGCTCCACGGCCAGGGCGTCGGCGCTGCCGGCAAGGACCGCCTCAATGACGGGGGTACCGATGTTGCCGACGGCCGGGGCCGTGAGCCCCTGGGCCGCCAGGATCGCCGAGAGCATGCTGACCGTGGTGGTCTTGCCGTCCGTACCGGTCAGAGTCAGCCAGGGGACGTCCGGACGCGATGAGTCCTGCTGGATTCTCCAGGCCAGCTCGACCTCGCTCCAGGTCTCGATACCCGCCGCCTCGGCGCTTCGCAGGACCGGCCCGGTGGCCGGGACTCCGGGCGAGACGACGAGGAGCCGCGCCGGTGAGTCCGCCAGGGCGGCAGCGGTCGCCTCGGCGTCGGCGATCGTGGTAGAGGCCACGGGGGTCTCCAGCGTCTCGATGGAGGACTCACGGCTGTCGAAGACGTGGATGCGGGCCCCCAGGGTGGCCAGGGCATCGACGACGGCGCGCCCGGTGCGCCCGAGTCCGACGACGGCCACGTGGGCGCCGTCGAGCTGGTCGCTCAGGGACCCGCCGGGGCCGGTGACGGCGCTGGGCGGATCACCGGGGACTTCAGTCAGACTGGTCACGGTGCGGGCTCACGCTCCTGGTTCCTTGCTGCTCCTCGCCGGGCGGCCGGCGGGATATGACTGCATCAATGGTTCGTCGGGTCGCAGAGGCCCGAGCATCCCGGCTCACCCGAAGATGAGCTGGCGCAGGTACTCGGCGTAGAAGAGTCCGAGTCCCGCGATGACGCACAGGCCGGCGATGATCCAGAAGCGGATCACCACATTGACCTCGGTCCATCCTCCCAGTTCGAAGTGGTGATGCAGTGGAGCCATGCGGAAGACGCGTCGGCCTGTCGACTTGAACGAGACGATCTGGATGATGTCGCTCATGACCTCGGCCAGGAAGAGTCCGCCCAGGATGACGGCGAGGAACTCGGTGCGGGTGAGGATCGACAGGCCGGCGACGGCCCCTCCCAGGGCCAGCGACCCGGTGTCGCCCATGAAGATCTTGGCCGGTGAGGCGTTCCACCACAGGAAGCCGAAGCAGGCACCCATGAGGGCGGCGGCGATCATGGCCAGATCTCGTGGGTCCCTGACCTGGTAGCAGGTGGTGGGGACCATGGTCTCGTGGCCGTAGTTGCAGGACTGGTTCGTCTGCCACACCCCGATGAGCGTGTAGGCGCCGAAGACCATGGCGGAGGCGCCGGCGGCCAGTCCGTCGAGACCGTCGGTGAGGTTGACGGCGTTGGACCAGGCGGTGATGAGGAAGTTGGCCCACAGGATGAACAGGATGAGCCCGACGACGCTGCCGGCAAAGGCCAGATTGATCGCCGAGTCCCGGGCGAAGGAGATCCGGGTGGAGGCGGGGGTGAGCCCGTTGCGGTCCGCGAAGTGCAGGGCCGCCACCGAGAATCCGATACCGATGAGCGCCTGCCCCACGATCTTCTGCCAGGCCCGCAGCCCCAGGGAGCGCTGCTTGGAGATCTTCTCGAAGTCGTCCAGGAATCCGATGAGCCCGAGCCCGACGATGAGGAAGAGCAGCAGGACCCCGGAGGCGCGCGGTGTGCGCAGCTGGGTGAGATTGGCCAGGGTGTATCCCAGGACGGTGGAGATGATGATGACGAGGCCGCCCATGGTCGGCGTGCCGCGCTTGGTGAAGTGTCCCTGGGGGCCGTCCTGGCGGATGAACTGTCCGTACTCCTTGGCGTGGAGGTAGCGGATGAGCAGAGGGGTCCCCAACAGGGTGCCCACCAGTCCGACCACGCCGGAGATGAGGATGGCGGTCATCGGGGACGAACCTCCTTGAGGTGATCGGCCAGGCGCCAGGCGCCCGAGCCGTTGGAGCCCTTGACCAGGACGGCGTCGCCGTCGGACAGCAGGGCGTCGATCTGGGAGATGGCGGTCGCGGCGTCATCGAAGCCGACGACCTCGACCCCTCGCGCCCCGGCCGCCTCGAGTGCCTCCTGGGTGGAGCCGATGCCGATGAGCATAGCGGCTCCGGCTTGGGCCGCTAGCTCTCCGGTGCGCGCGTGATCGGCGGCCGAGGACTCCCCCAGCTCGAGCATCTCGGAAACCACGACGACGCGACGCCGGTCCCCGGCCAGAGCCGGTAGTACGGCCAGCGCCGCCGTCATGGAGTCGATGTTGGCGTTGTAGGAGTCGTCGATAAGGAGAAGATCCCCACCGAGCTCCGACACATCCATGCGGTGGGGGCTCTCGATGCTCACGGAGCAGAGCCTCTCGGCGATGAGCTCCGGGGCGATCCCTGCGGCCAGGGCCAGTCCCGCGGCGGCCAGGGCGTTGGCGACGTTGTGAGCGCCGGCGACTGCCAGCTGGACGCGTCGGGGGGCGTCCAGACCGGGCAGGTGAAGGTCGAAGGCGGCTCGGGCGGCCGCGTCCAAGTCCACGTTCTCGGCCCTCAGGTCGGCCGCCCGACCTTGGGCGGAGAAGGTGAGGACCTGTGCCGGTGCGAGCTCGGCCATGGCTGCGGCGCGGGCGTCGTCGGCGTTGAGGACGGCGGTTCCTTCGGGCCGCAGGCCGGCGATGATCTCCGCCTTGGCCGCGGCGACGCCCTCGATGGAGCCGAAACCGCCCATGTGGGCGTGGCCGATCATGAGGACCCCGGCCGCGTCCAGGGGGGCGATGTCGGTGAGGTAGGCGATGTGCCCGGGCCCGGAGGCCCCCATCTCCAGGACGAGGTAGCGGGTGGACTCGTCGGCCTCCAGCACGGTCAGCGGCAGGCCGATCTCGTTGTTGAAGCTGGCCCTGGGGGCCACCGTGGGGCCGGAGGCGGCCAGGAGCTGACGGGTGAGGTCCTTAGTGGTGGTCTTGCCCACCGAGCCGGTCATCGCCACCACGGTGAGACGCTCACCGCGCTCGGCCGCGGCCCGGCGCAGAGCGTCCAGGTGGGTACGGGCCAGCGCGCCGAGGGCCGTCACGGTGTCCTCCACGAGGACGAGCCCCATGGACGGCTCCTCGGTCCGCCCCTGAGACAGCCCGCTGCGGGCGGCCTCCAGGTCGGAGACGATGGCTCCGACGGCGCCCAGGGCTCCGGCCGATCCCAGGTGGGCGTGGCCGTCGGTGCGTTCGCCGTGAACGGCGACGAACAGCGAGCCCTCGGCGGCCTGACGCGAGTCGGTGACGACCGGTCCGGTCACGGGGGCGTCCGGGCCGATGAGTCTGCCGCCGACGGCGGCCGCGATCTGACTCAGGCTGAGCCTCATGCCCGTCCCCATTTCTCCTCGACGGCCTCGGCCATCACGGGCGCGTCGTTGTAGCGGATGAACTCCCCGGCCATCTCCAGGAAGGGCTCGTGCCCCTTCCCGGTGACGATGACAGTGTCGTCGGGTTCGCACAGCTCGACGCCCCTACGCACGGCGTCGCCGCGCCAGGTGGTGATCTCCTCGACATCCTTCAGGTCGGGGCGCACGCCGCGCACCCCCTCCAGGATGGCGTCGCGGATGAGCTGGGGGTCCTCGCTGCGGGGGTTCTCGTCGGTGACGACCAGAACGTCCGCCAGGCGGGCGCACACCTCGCCCAGCATGGGCCGCTTGCCCTGGTCGCGGTCGCCGTCGGAGCCGAAGACCACGATGAGACGGCCCGGGGTGATGGGACGCACGGCCTTGAGGGCCAGTTCCATGGCCTCGGGGGTGTGGGCGAAGTCGACGATGCACAGGCCGCGTCGGCCGTCGCGCTGGCTGATGCGCTGCATGCGGCCGGGGATGTTGTGGGCACCGGCCAGGGCGGCGGCGGCCGTGGCGGCGGGCACCCCCGCACGGATGGCCATGACCAGGGCCAAAGCGGCGTTCTGGACGTTGACGAGTCCGGGCAGGGGGCAGGACGCCTCGATCTGCTCGCCGTCGGGCCCGTGGAGGGTGAAGGTGGTGGCGGAGTCGGTCAGGGAGACGGCGGCGTCACTGACCCACCAGTCGGCGGGAGTGTCACCGGGGTAGGCGCGCACGCGGTCGATCTCGATGGGTGCCTCGGCGGCCAGAGCGGCGCCCCACTGGTCATCGACGCAGACCACGCCACGGCGGGCGTGCTCGGGGGTGAACAGCTGCGCCTTGGCCTCGAGGTAGCCCTCCATGGTCTTGTGGAAGTCGAGGTGGTCGCGCTGGAGGTTGGTGAAGCCGGCGACGTCGACGACGAGGCCGTCGAGGCGGTGCAGGACGATGGCGTGGCTGGAGGCCTCCAGGGAGGCGGCGCCGACCCTGTCCTCCACGGCCAGGGCCATCATCCGCTGCAGGACGGGGGCCTCGACGGTGGTGCGCGGGGACTCCACGGAGTGCTCCCCCACGCGCAGCTCGACGGTTCCGGCCACCATGCAGCCGCCGACGTGGGCGGACAGGATCGCGTCGAGGAAGTAGGCGGTGGTCGTCTTGCCGTTGGTCCCGGTGACGGCGGTGGTGATCAGACCGCGAGCCGGATGGTGGTAGGCCTCGGCACTCAGGGGGCCGACGACGGCACGGGGGTCGTCGTGCACAAGGACCGGGGTACCGGGAGCGGACTCGTGGACGATCCGGGCTCCGTCAGCATCGGTCAGGACGGCAACGGCACCGGAGGCGACGGCCTCGGCGGCGAAGCGGGCGCCGTGGGCGGTGAAACCGGGCAGCCCCACGAAGAGCTCGCCCGGGGCGGTGTCGGCGGAGTCGACACTGACCCCCAGGATGCTCAGGTCGTTGAGGGTGGCGGCATCCTCAGCTGAGGCGGGAGCCAGGGAGAAGCGCTCGCTCAGGGTACTGATGGGGATGGGACCATTGGAGCTCGGCCGTAGGGCGGCGGCCGACTCGTAGGCGTGGTTGCTCATAGTTCCTCAATCTATCGCGACCTTCCACTGTCGATGTTCCACAAGAGCATCTCCGGCCTACTTCGCCGAGGTGCTGGTGGTCACGCTTCTCTCACCCCATACACCACCTCACTGGCTCGCGTCCCGCTCGCCACCGGCTCCGTTCCGAGCGGCCTGGGCCGCCACGACGCTCGGGTCCGGGGCGATATTGAGGGCCTGCATGGCGGCCAGAGCCACCTCCCGGAAGACGGGGGCGGCAACGGTGCCTCCATAGATTCCCTCGGGCCGGTTGACGATGACCGCGATGGCCAGCACCGGGTTGCGGGCCGGCAGAAAGCCGACGAAGGAGGCCACGGTGGAGTCGTCGGTGAGGATCTCGGTGGTTCCGGTCTTACCGGCCACCAGGTATCCGTTGATGGAGGCGGACTCCGCGGTGCCGCCCTCCTGGGTGACGCCGATGAGCATCTCGGTGAGGGTCTTGGCAGTCGCCTCGGAGATGACCCGCACCCCCTCGGGGCGGGTCTGCGGAGTCTCCTTGCCGTCGGCATCGATCCAGGCGTCGATGACGCGCGGGGCCACGCGCACGCCCTTGTTGGCCACGGTGGCCAGTACCTGGAGGGACTGGAGGGTGGTGCCGGCGACGCCCTGCCCGAACATCGTGGTGTAGCGGGTGCGGTCGTCCCAGGAGCTGGGCGGGTAGAGGATGCCGTCGGACTCCGCCGGCATCTCGATGCCGGTGGCCTGCCCCCAGCCGAAGCGCTTCATGTAGTCGTAGCGGACATCGTCGGAGACCTTCTCGCCGATCTGCACGGTGCCGACGTTGGACGACTCCGCCAGGACCCCGGCGGTGGTCATCGTCTGGGTCTCGTGCTCGTGGGCGTCCTTGAAGGTCTGCCCACTGGCCGAGGACCAGGTGTAGGGGATGGTCCAGGTGTCCTCGGGCTTGACCGCCCCCTCCTCCAGAGCGGTGGCGAAGGTGACGACCTTCCCGACGCTTCCGGGCTCGAAGACGGCCTGGACGCTGCGGGCGGTGCGGTTCTCCTCGGATGTGGCTGAGGGATCGGAGGGGTCGACCGAGTTGGAGTCGGCCAGGACCACGACCTTGCCGGTGGCCGGCTCCATGGCCATGACGATGCCCCAGTCCGCGTGCTGGGCGGCGACCGTTCGGTCGATGGTCTCCTGGGCGATGGACTGCAGGTCGGGATTAAGGGTGGTGCGCACCGTGGCGCCGGGCCGGGCAGGCTTGTCCTCCTGCTCACCGGTGGGGATGATGACGCCGCTGCGCCCGACCTCCTCGCTTCCCTTGCCGTCGGTTCCCGTGAGGTGCTTGTTCTGGGTGAGCTCGAGCCCGGCCGCCCCGATGAGCTCGCGGTTGTGCTCGCCCTCGTGGGTGAAGCCCAGGACGTTGCCGGCCACGGTCCCGGCCGGGTAGGTGCGTCGGGTGCGCTGGTCGGGCTCAACCCCGGAGATGTCCAGGGCCTTGATCTTTCGCCAGGTGTCAGGAGATACCTCCTGGGCGATGACCTCGTAGCTCCGGTTGCCCACGAGCTTGGCTCCGAGCTCAAGAGGATCGACGTTGAGGATCGGTGCGAGCTGGGCCGCGACCGCCGCCGCCCCGTAGTCGACGACGACCTCCTCGTTGACGCCGGTGGATTCGTTGAAGCGCATCTCAGTGCGCTCGTACTGAGCGATGAGGGGCTGGTTGACGCCGACGTCGTAGCTGACTGCCGAGGAGGCCAGGACGGTACCGTCCCGACCGGTGATGTCACCTCGGGGGGCTCGGTTGACCCAGGTGACCGTACGCTCGGCCTTCGCCTTCTCAGCAAGCTCCGGTCCGTCAACCGCCTGGACGTAGACGGTGCGCCCGGCCAGCGCGGAGAACACGAGCAGCCCTCCGAGCTGGAGGGCCTGACGACGCGAAGGATTCACAGGCGCCTACTTCCCGGTCTTGGGGGCATGGGCGGGAGTTCCCTCGGTGAGCTGCCCCTTGTTGACGTCGACGACGCCGGGCGCAGCGGCGGGCACCATCCCCAGCTCCTTGGCGCGGCCGGCCAGCGCGTCGGGTGCCGATGCCTCCTGGACCTGGGTGCGCAGCGTCTCGACGTGGTCCTCGGCGACGTTGAGCTCGACCTGCTTCTCCTTCATCCGGTAGGCGGTGTCGGCCATCTTGGCGTTGAGGAGCATCGAGGTGATGAGAGCACCGGCCAGCACGAAGATGATGAGGGAGAGGAAGGGGAGGGACGATGAGGCCGCTCGGGAGGAGCCGCTGACGACGCGCAGCTGGGGCCGCTTGACGGAGCCCGCCTCCGCGCGCCCCTGGGTGCTGGTGGAACCACTTGCCTGGGCGGTGCGCCGCGTCGCGATTGGGCGGGTGACTCGAGCAGTAGCAGTGGCGCTCATCAATGTGCCTTCCCTGTGGCGTAGCTGGACTGGTGTGGATGGACGATGGTGCAGTGGAAGTCGATGACCGTCTGGGACGGTCTGCCGACGTCTGGAACGGAGGGCCCGCCTAGCCCCGGTGGCGACGGCGGACGGAGTGTTCACCACTCCTGCGGCCGGGATCCCGCCCGCGGCCGTCGGCGGGTGCTGACGTCTCCGGTGAAGGAGCCTGGTCGGCCGGACGCAGACGGGCGGCTGCCCGCAGTCGCACTGGCGCGGAGCGGGGGTTGTGGTCGAGCTCGCGGGCATCGGCCTTCTCCGCACCGTTGGTGAGCAGCTCGAGGTAGGGACGGTCCGCCTCGGGGATGACTGGCAGGTCCTGGGGCGCCCGGGAGGTGGCTCCGTGGGCGAGGGCCCGTTTGACGATGCGGTCCTCCAGGGACTGGTAGGACTCCACCACGAGGCGCCCTCCTACGCGCAGGCTGTTGAGTGCTCGGGGCACGGCCCGCTCCAGGACGTCGAGCTCGGCGTTGACGGCGATGCGCAGCGCCTGGAAGGTCCGTTTGGCCGGATGCCCGCCGCTGCGTCGCGCCGGAGCAGGTACTGCCTGACGGACGAGCTCAGCCAGGTCCTGGGTGGTGGCGACCGGCTCCCCGGCCTCACGGCGACGCACGATGGCGGCGGCGACGCGGGAGGCGAACCGCTCCTCGCCGTAGGTGCGCAGGATGCGGGTGAGCTCGACGGCGTCCGCGGTCTCGAGCAGGTCCTGGGCGGTCATTCCCGAGCCCTGGTCCATGCGCATGTCGAGAGGCGCGGGGCGGGCGTAGGAGAAACCTCGTGAGGCCTCGTCGAGCTGGAGGGAGGAGACTCCCAGATCCATGAGGACGGCGTCCACCGTTCCCTCCGCGCTGGCGGAGTGCTCACGAGCCACCTGGTTGACGGCGTCATAGGTCGCCTGAACCGCGATGAAGCGGTCCCCGAAACGCGCCAGACGCGCCGAGGCCAGCGCGATCGCCTCGGGGTCGCGGTCGATGCCCACGACCTTCAGAGCCGGGAATCGCTCGAGCGCCGCCTCGGTGTGCCCACCCATACCCAGGGTGCAGTCGATCATGACCGGCCGGGCCGGACTGCCCGTCGACGTACCGTCGGCGGGGCTCTCGATGGCGGGAGCGAGCAGGTCCAGGCAGCGCTCAAGGAGCACCGGCTCGTGCCGGCCGGCGGCGTCGGCAGCGGATGCCTGTGCCTGCGAACTGGTCATGAGGCGTGCTCCTTTCTGGTGCTGGCTCGGCACCTGGTCCGGGTACCTGGCTGGTTCTCAGTTGCTGTTGGGTCCTCGACGTCCGCCGCTCACGCTCCCCGAGGAACCGGGGGGCGGCCATCTCACCAGGACTCCTCCCGTGGTTCCGGCGCCGGGGAAGAGGCGTCGGACTCGACATCGGGCGGAGACCTCACGAGATGGTTCGCCAGAGCCCTGATGGCGTCTGCGTGCGGTCCGTCGGGTTTGTTCAGTTGTCGAGAAGGTCGCGGTGTCAGAAGAAGCCCGGGATGATCTCCTCGGCCGTATCGGCGAAGATCTGTTCCTGAGCCTCCAGGTAGGTGCTCCAGGACTCGGAGTCCCAGATCTCCACCCGGGCGCCGGCCCCGATCACCGCCAGGTCCTTCTTCAGGCCCGCGTAGGCCCTCAGTGGCGCAGGCAGCGTGATACGCCCCTGCTTGTCCGGGATCTGCGAGTCCGCCCCCGAGAGCATGACGCGCACATAGTCGCGCGCCTGCTTCTGAGCGAGGGGGGCCTCACGCAGCTGGGCATACATGCGCTCGAACTCGGCGGCGGTGAAGGCGTACAGGCAGTGCTCCTGACCCCGGGTCAGAACCACGCCGCCCGCAAGCTCTTCACGGAACTTCGCCGGGAGGATGAGACGGCCCTTCTCGTCCAGCTTGGGTGCATGCGTCCCCAGGAACATGAGCCACCTCCTTCCCCTCGACGACCCCGTGCACCCCACCCTACTCCACTTCCCTCCCTTTTCTCCCACCCCTCCCCTTCGAGAGCATCACAACTACATATCACCGACGGCACCACCACCACCGCAACCCCCTCACTCTTCGTTGGAATGACAGCGATCCAGCACCTCGGGAAGCGGGGTGGAGGAAGGTGGAGGACAGGTGGAGGGAGGCGTTCACCACCACCTTCCTCGGCGTGGTGGACATACAGGAAAAAAGCAGAATCCACTCGGCCCGCACGCAGAGTTCCGGTGGGGCTCAGGATTTCTGCGGAGAGACACGAGGAGAGCCGCGGTGCTCTTCCCGAAGCCTGCTGAAATCCGATGAAGTCCTTGGAATCTCGATGACTATCCCCGGGCTCGCGGGGTCTGCCGAGCGCTGATCGGGTCCTCCATACGCTCAGGTCACGCCTCGAACGGGTGAGCGTTGGAGACAGGACCTGTCGAGTCGTACCAGCGGGAGGGATGCGGGGGTGGAGGGAAGTGGGGGAAGTGGAGGAAGGTGGAGACCGGTGTGCATTGACGCGGCCTGAGGGACGCAGGGATGCGGACGGAGAAGATCAGGGAGGGAGAGGGGATGTGAGCCGGTCAGTCCTCGGAGTCGCGCCTGCGATCCCAGCGCTCGGACTGGCGGTCCATGAAGGAGGAGCGCTTCTTCCCTCTGTTCCCATCCCTGGCTGGCCTGCCTCGACCTGCCGCGGGCCGACGTGAGCTCGTAGAGCTCTCGACCCGGGTCAGTGCCAGCGCGACACCGCCGACGGCTACGAGGAAGCCCGCGACCCCCAGCAGGATGGAGAGGACGTTGTGGGGCACCGAGACCCCCGCGATGAGAAGGGCCAGACCGACCAGGACCAGGGCCACGCCGCCACCGATATGGCGGGGCGAGGGGCGTGAGAGCCGACGTTCCTCACGCTGGAACGTCTGAGCCAGTTCGGGGTCATCCTCATGGAGCTGCGATTCCAGGTCTCGCAGGACCTGCTGCTCTCGCTCTGACAGTGCCATCATGCTCCTTGCTTCCGGGCGGGGCCGGGGATCTGCGCCGTAGTTGCCAGGATAGGCGCTATGGCGGCTCAGGAAAAACTCTCCTGAGCGGTTGGACCGGACCGATCCGGGGCGGAACCGCCCTCCTGCCCTGATCGGCCTCGTCCGGGGATCGTCCGACTCAGTGCCTCCATCGTGACGGTCTCCCGTCGCTACTGCGACTCGCTCGCGTCATCCGGCCCTTGTCGCCTCGCCTCGTCGGGCGGTGTCCGGGCGGCCCCGTCTCCCGGCAGGAGGCTGGCAGGGGCCAGCGCGTGTGCGCCCCACCTGCGGCGTACGGCGTCGGCAACCCGCTCGGAGGCGCCGCGCCGAGGATCCTCGTCCAGGAGGAGCTGCACACCGTCGTCGGGGCGCAGCAGTCCCTCGACCCGCACCCCCAGGAGGCGAAAGCCTCCGGGTGGGGTGGGCAGGGCGGAGTAGAGCGAGGAGACGGTCTCCCAGATGTCCTGAGCGAGGTCGGTGGGAGTGGCCAGGGTGCGTGATCGGGTGACGGTGGTGAAGTCGGCCCCTCGGGCCTTGAGAACGGCGACACGGCAGCGCAGGTCTGCCGCGCGCAGGCGTGCGGCGCACTGGTGGGTCTGGTCCAGCAGTACCCGTCGGGCGTGCTCCCGGTCGGTGAGGGTCTCGAAGAAGGTCGTCTCGGTCCCCACCGACTTCTCCTCACGCACCGGCTCCACCCGGCGGGGGTCGACACCGTGGGACAGCTCGTGCAGGTGGCGTCCGGCGGCCCGGCCGAGGATCCTCTCCAGGTGGCGCACGTCGGTGCCCGCCAACGTGCGCACGTCCTTGATCCCCCACCTGGCCAGGACCTCCTGCGTTCGGGCGCCCACACCCCACAGTGCCCCGACCGGCAGCACGTTGAGGAAGTCCTGCGTGGCGCCGGCCGGCACCAGGAGCAGACCATCGGGCTTGGCGTGGGAGGAGGCGAGCTTGGCGATGAACTTGGTGGAGGCAATGCCCACCGAGGCCGGAACACCCACTCGCCGGCGTATCTCGGTGCGGATCCACCGGCCGATGGTCACCGGAGAGCCCATGCGGCGCCTGGCCCCGGTCACGTCCAGAAAGGCCTCGTCGATACTCACCTTCTCCAGGACGGGGGTGACCTCCGCCAGGACGGCCATGACCTGGGCGGAGACCTGGGAGTAGAGGCCGTGACGTACGGGCAGGACCACGGCATGGGGGCAGCGCCGGGAGGCCTCTGCCATGGACATCGCCGAGGAGACGCCGAAGGCGCGGGCCTCGTAGGAGGCGGCCGAGACGACGCCCCTGCCGTCGCGGCCGCCGACGATGACGGGGCGGCCGACCAGCTCGGGGTGCTCGAGGAGCTCGACCGAGGCGAAGAAGGCATCCATGTCGACGTGGATGATGGGGGTGGCGGAGTCATCGTCCCCCCAGGACCGGCGCGCGGCCCGGGAACGGGGCGCCCTGCTCATCTCCACCTCCTCAACGAGTGCGACGTGCTCACCGGTTGGCAGGACCAGATGAGTCTCCTGCGCTCCTCTCAGGCTACCGTGGGGCTGTGACACGCAGACGCAGGACCTCCCGCGCCCCGGCACTGACCGACCTGCCCTCAGGCCCGGTGAGCACCTCCTGCGCCACTGCCGAGCTGGTGGCGCGAGACACCGGGATCCTTCTCATGCTGGACGGCGCGGAGTCCTCATTCCTGGACCTGCGCGACCCCTCCCACCTGGATTTCGAGTACCACCAGCAGATGGACGCGGTACTCACGGCGTTGCGCGGCGAGGGCGGTTCTGTCAGGGCACTCCACCTGGGTGGGGCTGGTTGCGCCCTGGCCAGGGCGTGGGACGTGACCCGACCCGGCTCCCAGCAGGTCGCCGTCGAGATCGACGAGATCCTCGCGGACCGGGTGCGAACCTGGTTCGACCTGCCCCGATCCCCCAGGCTGCGGATCCGGGTCGGCGACGCCGCCGAGGTGGTTACTGGGCTGCGGCCCGGCCAGTGGGACGTCGTGGTGCGGGACGTGTTCAACGGCGGAGGCGTGCCTGCCTCCTGCAGGAGCCAGGAGTTCCTCGACTCCTGCCTCAGGGCACTGGCGCCTGGCGGACTGCTGCTGGTCAACACCGCCTCCGTGCCACGCGCACAGACGGGCGCCGAGATCGCAGCGCTCACCAGCGTCCTGGACGGGGACACCTCCCGCGCGCTCATCGTCGCCGACCCCGCCGCGATGCGTGGCCGGCGTCGAGGCAACCTGGTGCTGGTGGCCCGCCAGGATCCCTTCACGGCGAGCGAGCTCGAGGAGGTCGAGCGCGCGGTGCGTCGCCTGCCGCTGCCGGTGCGCACCTGGACGTTCAACGACGCCGCGGTACCGCGTCCCGAGAGCGGCCGGACCCGCTAGAGGGGGCCAACCGGCCAGACCGGCTCGGGCCGCTCAGCAACGCTCAGCCCCCGGGGCCGGGGTTCCAGCCCTGGGGTCCCAGGTCCCCGGAGTCGTTGGCCTCCAGGAATGCCTCCAGGCGGGCACCGATCTCGTCGGCGCTGGGCAGGTTGAGGATCGGCGCGGAGGTGTCGACCTCACCGATGGCGATCTTGGGAGCCATGGCATCGTACTGGGCCTCCAGGGCCGATACGACGGCGCTGACCTCCGGCTGCTGGGCGGCCTCGGCGTTGATCTCGGCGCGGTTGATGCTGGCGGCGGCCTCGAGGTCCCCCACTGGCAGCGCCAGGCCGGTGGCCTGCACGACGGCGGTCAGCAGCGCCGAGGCCCCCTGCGGGAACTCGTCGCGGGCCACGTAGTGCGGGATCGCGGCCGAGACTCCCCGGGAGTCCAGGCCCAGCTCGCCCAGCCGCAGCTCCAGATAGGCCGACATCGACCCGGGCAGCTCGACATGTCCGAAGAGCTCGGGCTGGTTGGGCAGCAGGTCGGGCTGGCTGCCGTGATGGTGCACGTAGGTCGGACGCGTGTGGGGCACGGCCATGGGGACGCCGCTCATGCCGATGGCCTGGCTCACGCCCATGGAGACGGCCAGGTGGGCCACGGCTCCGACGAACTCGTCCCAGCGGTAGTCCGGCTCGCTGCCGTGGAGCAGGAGGACGTCCTCGCCGTCGTCGTCATGGAGGAGATCCAGGACCAGCTCGGGCATGATGACTGAGGAGTAGTTGTTGTGGACGAAGGTCATCGTGGGACGCCTGGCGCGGTAGTCCACGAGGGCGTCGATGTCGAAGGTGGCGACACGCTCACTGGGAAGTGTCATGAGCAGCTGGTCGACGGCCAGGGCGCCGGCGTTGCCGGCGTCCATGGCGCCCTCGAAGTGGTGGATGAGGACCCTCGGGGAGATCGGCTGATCCGCGGGGTGCTGGATGGTGAACAGTGGTCTCACGAGCCCGTCTCCTCCTGTCTGGTCTGATTCATCCTCTTCATCCTCCCGCGGCATGGGCCCGTCGGTCTCGCCCGACCTGACGGACGGGCGAGACCGACGGCGCCGAGGAGAGCGTGTCCGTGTCGTGCAATGGTCTCAGCATGGTCTTGGTTCGTTGCCCGGAGCGGCCCCGTCTCAGTCACGTCTCAGTCGTGTCTCGGTCGAGCAACGTCGAGTGACCTCGGCTCAGTGACACGATTCGGCGTTTTATCAGGATTCGTCCGGGTGAGTGCCCGGGAACGGTGGTTAGCGTCCTGGGCACTCCTGCCAACACCTTCCGGATTGTCGATGTTCCCACCCACGCCGGGTTCGGGCGGCTTGTTCGCCCTCGGCGTCCCCGTCGGGGCGTCAGCAGGAGAATAATGGGTCGACCGTACTGAAGCCATCACCGACCCCAGTACCCGTCAGCGTCAACCAGAGCCGGTCAGCGCACCCTACGCGCCTGCCGACCAGAACCAGAACCGATGCGAGGCCTTGTGAGTCAGACGATCCCCTCTCCCCCACCGCACTCCCAGCGGGAAGCGTCTCAGCGGGCGGAGGAAGATGCGGGCAGCGTCCGCGAGCGCGAGATGCGCGGTGAGCAGGTTGTCGTCGACCTCGCCTACAGCGAGCTGGACCGTCAGCTGGCTCAGGCCCGTCACTCCCTTGCCCGCACCGAGGCCCAGGGCGTCAGCGGCACCCACCAGTCTCGTGGAGAGCGGGACGCCTACGCCGTGCACTACTCGTCACTGGTCTCCTCCCTGGAGGGAGTTGAGGACCGTCTGGTCTTCGGACGGATGGACATGAGCGGGTCACCCGATGACGCACCGGACTCAGGAGCCTCCGGGAAGGCCTCTGCCTCCCCCACGGGCTCCGGTAAGGGCGCGGCGGGAGGCTCCTCCCCGGTGACTGATGGGGGGCGGCGTCACTACGTGGGTCGTATCGGCCTGCAGGACGCTCAGCACCGTGAGGTGATCCTGGACTGGCGCGCCCCTCTGGCCCGAGCCTTCTATCAGGCCACGGCCTCCCAGCCCATGGGGCTGGTGCGTCGGCGGCATATCGATACCCGGGCCCGCCAGGTGCTCGGGGTGGAGGACGAGGTCCTGGATCTGACCGCCCTGGAGGCCGGCGAGGCCCCGGCGGGTTCGTCCGGGACCGCCGTGGCTGCCGGGCAGCTGCAGGGCGAGGGGGCGCTCATCGCCGCGATGTCCAGCGCCCGTGACGGCCGTATGGGTGACATCGTGGCCACGATCCAGGCCGAGCAGGACCGGGTCGTCACCTCCTCGGGCCGGGGTGTGCTCGTGGTCCAGGGCGGTCCGGGAACGGGTAAGACGGCGGTGGCGCTGCACCGGGTGGCCTACCTGTTCTACTCCGAGCGCGAGCGCCTGGAGCGCTCCGGCGTGCTCCTGGTGGGACCGTCTCGTACCTTCCTGCGCTACGTGGAACAGGTACTTCCCTCCCTGGGCGAGACGGGGGTGGTCTCCACGACGATCGGCGACCTGGTCCCCGGGGTGCGGGCCGCGGCGCAGGAGGACGCCCGGATCGCCGAGCTCAAGGGACGCTCCCTGTGGGTCAAGGCCCTGGAGCGGGCTGTGCGGGGCCTGCAGCGCGTCCCGGAGGCTCCACGTGAGATCGAGGTGCAGGGTGTGCGTCTGTCGCTGAAACCCGACGACGTGCGTGAGGCGGCCTCACGGGCCCGTCGGGGCGGCAAGCCCCACAACCTGGCCCGCGAGGCATTCGTGATCTGGCTTCTGGAGCGCCTGACCGACCAGTACGCGGAGGCCACGAACCAGGACGCCTCGGACGCCGACACGCGCGCCTGGATCCGTGAGGACATCCGTACCGCCCGCGACGCCCGCCGGGAGATCAACCTGTGCTGGATGCCGACGACGCCCCAGGGGCTGCTGGAGCGGCTGTGGAGCCGGCCATCCCTCCTGGAGCAGGTGGCGCCCTCCTTGAGCGAGCAGGAGCGCGAGCTGCTGCGCCGTGAGCCGGGAAGCGGACTGACCGCGGCGGACATTCCCCTCATTGACGAGCTGGCCGAGCTGCTGGGCCCCAGTGAGGACGCCCAGGCCCGGCGCGCCCGGCTGGAGGCCCGCCGCCGCGAGGACCTGGTGGCCTACGCGGCCCAGGCGATCGAGTCCCAGGAGCTGGGCGATGGGATGGTCAGTGCCGAGATGCTGGCCGACCGGGTCTCCCAGAGCGGTCCCACTCTCACTCTGGCTGAGCGGGCCCGGGCGGATCGGACATGGACCTACGGGCACGTCGTCGTCGATGAGGCCCAGGAGCTGGGCACCATGGCGTGGCGGGCACTGGCGCGTCGCTGCCCGGTGCGCTCCTTCACGGTAGTGGGAGACCTGGCCCAGTACTCGGGTCCCCACGCCCCGGGCAGCTGGGGCGAGGTGCTGACCGCTCTGGGGACGGCGTCGACCCAGGAGGCTGAGGGCCGCTCCCGCTCGCAGTCCCGTCACCGGGCCCGTTCGCGCTCGCGGCAGAGCAGGCAGTCGGGGCGCTCGCGAGGCGGGTCGACCCCACTGCGCGAGGAGGCGCTCAGCGTCTGCTACCGCACGCCGGCCACGATCATGGAGGTGGCAGAGGAGACGGTGGCGCATCTGGGTCATCCGCCGGTCTACCCGGTGCGCTCGGTGCGCGACCTGCCGGACTGTCTGGAGGTCACGGACCTGTCGCAGTCCCCTCAGGGCGCACAGGCCGATGCCGGGGCGGGATTCTTGCGCGAGGTCGTCGCCCAGGAGTCGGCCCGCCTGGATGAGCAGGTGGGCGCCGGCGTCGGGCGTATCGCGGTCATCTCCCCCTCCCCCGGCCGCACGGAGGCGCTGCTGCGCCAGGACGCGGACCTGGCCGCGGCGATGGAGGCGCCGGGAGGCGATGTGCTGCGCTCGCGGCTGCTGGTGGTTGACCCGGTGCTGTCCAAGGGGCTGGAGTTCGACGTCGTGGTGCTCGTCGACCCGGCTGAGGTCGGTGAGCGCAGCGCGGGCGACCTGTACGTGGCGATGACTCGCCCCACGCGCCGCCTGCGGGTGGTCAGCCGCCTGCCTCTGCCCCGGGGCCTGGAGCCGCGTTCCAGCAACCGGTGAGCCGGATCGCACACGGTTGTCAACGGCACTGACCGCGCAGGTTACGCCACCGTAGGTTACGGTTGCTCCTGACTTCTCGTCGTCGCGCCGTGCGGCACCCGCGGCGGGCGAGACCTTCTCCGGCAGGGGAAGGCTCACGGCAGACAAGGGGGAAGACCCATGAGTGCTTCACGCACGTCGGTACCCGCGTTCACTGACGACGCCGCATCGGCGACCGGTTCAGGCGCCTCTCGGGATGAGGCCCTCGACGCCGTCTACCGGCAGGCCGGGGTGCCCTCCACGATCCCGGAGGTCAGCGAGCCCCTGTCCTGCATGCTGCGTGACGCCGCCCGGGACTTCCCGGACCGGGTGGCCCTGGACTTCCTGGGCGCCACCACCACGTACTCCCAGCTGGAGAACCAGGTGGGACGGGCCGCCGAGGCCCTGCGGGGCTTGGGGGTCGGGCGCGGAGACGTCGTTGGGCTCATTCTTCCCAACTGTCCTCAGCACGTGGTCGTGGCCTACGCGGCCTGGCGCATCGGGGCGATCGTGGCCGAGCACAACCCGTTGGCGCCTGCCGCCCAGCTGCGCGAGCAGTTCCACATCCACCGCGGGCGTGTCATCATCGCCTGGGAGAAGACCCTCGAGCGCCTCGTGGCGGCAGTGGGTTCCCTGGAGGCGGCCGGCCTGGGGGGCCTGAACGTGTACTCGGTGGACCTGTCCCGTCATCTCCCACTGCGCAGCCGCCTGGCCCTGAGGCTGCCAGTGGCCGCCGCCCGCACCCAGCGCCGAGAGCTGCGCGGCAGGGTACCGGCCGGGGTGCGCTCCTGGGACGACCTGGCCGCCTCCGCCATCCCCTTGGCCACAGGATTCCCGCTGCCGAGCGTCTCGGAGGCGGCGGCTCTGCTGTACACCGGGGGGACGACGGGAACTCCCAAGGCCGTGTGCCTCAGCCATGAGAACCTGCGCTCCAACGCTGAGATGTCCTTGGCCTGGGCGTCTCGCACCACGAGTGCGGGCAAGGAGACCTTCTACGCCGTCCTGCCCTTCTTCCACGCCTTCGGCATGTCTCTGTCGTTGCTGTGCGCGGTGGGACTGGCCGCCACCCAGGTGGTACTGCCCAAGTTCGGGGCGGACCTGGTGCTGGCCGCCTGGAAGCGGCGCCCGGCCACCTTCTTCCCGGGGGTGCCGGTGATGTTCGACCGTCTGGTGACCCGAGCGCGGACCACGGGAGCGAATCTGTCCTCCTGCAAGATCGCCGTGTGCGGGGCCGCCCCCAACCCGCTGGCGGTGGCGCAGGCCTGGGAGGAGGCCACCGGCGGCACCATCATCGAAGGCTACGGGATGACCGAGTCCTCCCCCATCATCCTGGGCAACCCGATCTCGCCGGCGCGTCGACCCGGCACCCTCGGGGTGCCCTACCCCTCCACCCAGGTGCGTCTGGTGGACCCCGAGGACGTCGAGCGCGAGGTGGCCCCCGGTGAGGTCGGCGAGCTGCTGGCCCGCGGCCCCCAGGTCTTCACCGGCTACTGGGACAACCCCGAGGAGAGCGCCGAGGTGCTGCTGGACGGGGGCTGGCTGCGCACGGGCGACCTGGTGCGCCAGGAGGCGGACGGCTTCTACGTCATCGCCGACCGCCGCAAGGAGCTCATCATCTCGGGGGGCTTCAACATCTACCCCACGGAGGTGGAGGCCGCGGTCCGCTCGATGCCGCAGGTGGAGGACGTCGCCGTCGTCGGGCTGCCGGCCGAGGCCGGTAACGAGTCCGTCGTTGCCGCGATCCTGCCCAAGGAGGGCCAGACGGTCACCCTGGAGCAGGTGCGCGAGTGGGCGGCCAAGAACCTGTCCAACTACGCCCTGCCGCGCCAGATCGCGATCCTGACCGAGATGCCCCGATCCCAGATCGGCAAGGTGCTGCGGCGCGTGGTGCGCGACGAGCTCCTGGCGGCCCGTGAGGCGGCCTCCGGGGCGGCGACGGCCGCGGCCGTCTCCATCGTTGAGCACTTCCCCGGCAGGAGTGACCGCAAGGAGAGCAATAAGCAGGAGGCCGGCCAGGACGGCAAGGCCGGGCCCCAGGGCGATGCAGCATACCGCTGAAGGCCCGCCCTTAAGACCGCCGCCGTTCCAGATCACCTGACTGTTTTCTCTCCCCCACACCGTGACAGCCCTATCCGACCCCACAGACATGAGTGACAGCACCACTATCGACGCCGGCGTCTCGCCGCAGCAGGCCACCCAGGACCACCGCCACTACCTGCGCCCTCACTACCAGCCCGGCATCCCCGCGGCGATCGAGGTTCCCGACGCACCTTTGAGCGAGCTGCTGGAGACCGCGGCGCGGTTCTACCCCGACCGGGTCGCCATCGACTTCCTGGGCGCGGCGATGACCTACCGCGAACTGCTGGAGGCCTCGGAGCGCGCGGCGCAGGTGCTGCGGACCTCGGGGGTGCACAAGGGCGACCGGGTGGCTCTCATCATGCCGAACTGTCCGCAGCACGCCGTTGCCCTCTACGGGGCGCTGCGCATCGGCGCAATCGTGGCCGAGCACAACCCGCTGGCGCCCGCCGAGGAGATCCGATCCCAGCTGGATGCTCACGGAGCCCGCGTCGTCATCGTGTGGGAGAAGGGCGTCGATCTCGTCACGGCTCCCGCCACTGGTTCGCACGACGGCGGCGATGCGCTCCAGGGACGCACGGTCTTCAGCGTGGATCTCTCGGCGGCGATGCCGAAGCGCCTGCGCGCCGCGCTGCGTCTCCCGGTGGAGCGGGCCCGTCGGCAGCGGGCCGCATTCCGGGCCCAGAGCCTGCCGGCGGGTGTGCGCTCCTGGGACAAGGAGGTGGCCGGCGCTCACCGGATCCCCTCGCGCTTCCCCTACCCGGCCGGCTCCGATGTGGCGGTCCTGCTGCACACCGGTGGGACGACCGGCACGCCCAAGGCGGCGATGCTCACGCACACCAATCTGCGGGCCAACGCCAACCAGGCCATCGCCTGGGTGCCGATGCTGCACGAGGGCGGGGAGAACTTCCTGTGCCTGCTGCCCTTCTTCCACGCCTTCGGGCTGACCTTCAACCTCTTCTGCGCGGTGCAGAAGGCCGCCACCCAGGTGATGCTGCCCAAGTTCTCGGTGGATCAGGTCCTCGCCGCGCACGAGCGGCGCCCCTTCACCTTCTTCGTCGGCGTGCCGGTCATGTTCGAACGGATCCTCGACGGCGCCCAGAAGCGGGGCACGAGCCTTGGCACCCTGCGCTATGGGGTGTGCGGGGCGGCCCCGATGCCACCGGAGGTCGGGGCGCGATGGGAGAAGGCGACCGGCGGGTTCTTCGTCGAGGGCTATGGCATGACTGAGACGAGTCCGATCGTCGCGGGCACGCCCATGGGGCCCTCGCGCCGCCTGGGGGCGCTGGGCCTGCCCTTCCCGTCCACGGACGTGCGCGTCGTCGACCCCGAGGAGCCGGACCCCGACCGGGAGGTCACCGACGGCGAGCCGGGCGAGCTGCTGGTGCGTGGCCCGCAGGTCTTCGCCGGCTACTGGGAGGATGAGGCGGCCACGCAGGCCGCGATGCTGCCGGGTGGGTGGCTGCGCACGGGCGACATCGTGCGCAGGGAGGACTCCTTCCTGTGGATGGCCGACCGCAAGCGCGAGCTGATCCTCACCGGTGGCTTCAACGTCTACCCCAGTCAGGTGGAGGCGGCGATCCGCTCTATGAAGGGCGTGGCCGACGTCGCCGTGGTGGGGCTCCCCGACGGTGCGATGGGCGAGCTCGTGTGCGCCGCTGTGGTCCTGACCGAGGGGACCGAGCCGGGGTCGGTGACCCTGGAGGCGGTGCGGGAGCACGCCGAGCGGACGGTCCCGCGCTACGCGCTGCCGCACCGCCTGGAGGTCATTGAGGAGATGCCCCGTTCCCAGATCGGCAAGATCCTGCGTCGCGTCGTGCGCGAGCGGGTACTGAGTTTAGACTGTAATGTTTGATGATCAGGTGACAATCACCAACGCAATTCCCCCAAGGACATCTACAGGATTTACATCACCGAACAGTCAGGCACGCCTGACCCATTAATTTTTACAAACAACGTATCATTGTCGATCACCGACCATGGAATTCTCCCACAAAATTCCTCCTTTATGACGTCGCCCTTCTTAAGTATATCCATTTCTCCGTCCCTCAAAACAACAACTCCACCTTCATTCTCTCCAAGCACCTCGCCTACAAATGTACCATAGATCCCACGGTCATTGTTTTGGTATGTAATCTTCTGACTTGGAAACCATGAGCCAGGAACAAAAATCGCAGCAATAATTGCCGCTATTACTGCCACCGTAATCACGTTACTATTTTGCGCAAATGACTTACTGAGTAAGTTCAACACCACCCCATACTTTATGTCGACACCCTGGGAGCAGTTAGGCCGTCCCCTTTTACCGCCACTCCACCCTCCTTCGAGTCGATTAATCCAGTCTTCCATGTTTTTCTCCTTGTGCACTTTATATAGACACTTACCATGTGCGACAAGAATCACAAACTGAGAAACGAGACCCAAGACAAACAGAATCCACGGCACCACAAAAAACAAGACAATATCGATTATTGCAGACGACAGGAAAGTCACAAGGAAGTCTTTAAATAATCCACCCCCATTGTTTTCACGTATCCGACCAACCGATTTCCACACATACCACCCAGGGTACCCTAGAAGCAATATAAAGCCTTCGAAGAACGCAACCTGATATACTGCCATTATCAGCAGCGTGGAGCGGTCTGCGAGCTGAATTACACGCATCGCCAGGTCTAACTTCCAACCCGTCAGCCACATCGCTTGCACAAGGACTACCGCAAGCCCTATCCCAGACAATACCCACGCAGGCGCAGCACCAAAGAATCTGTATGCACTACCAAGTGCAACCACACCATCATCTTGTCTTCCAGATGAAGGTTCACTTGAGGGATTGCTAGACATTAAATAATACCTTCATAAATTGACTCAGAGAATCAGTACATGAAGTACTAGATACTGACCTAGATTATATATTTCCTCTCTCCCAGGGCTCGACGTCGCCGGGGACGACCCGGAAGATCGGGTGCGCCTCAAGCCGCTCCGGCAGGGGCAGGAGCTCGGGGGCGCGCCCAGCCAGCTTGGCCTCAAGGTGCCTGCGCTCCAGGTCCATCTGCCCCTCGGTGACCGTCAGGCTGACGCCGGTGCACTCCGCCTCTGGCAGGTCGATGCGGGAGGCGTCGAAGCGGTAGCCGCGCCGGACGGCCTCCTCGCGCAGCCCCCACAGGTAGGCACCCACCGCCACCGCGGGGGTGACCGGATCGGGGGCGGCGCGGAAGCGTTCGAGCTGGGGGTGGTTGCGGTAGCCGCGGGTGCGTCCGGCCAGGACCGCCTGGGCCAGCAGCGACTCGCGCCAGCAGGCCACCAGGCCCGCACGGTCCAGGTGGCGCGGGTGCAGCGACCACATGCGCATGGCGGGCCCTCCCTGCCGGTTCTTAGAGCAGCCCGGAGGCGGCCAGGACCTCGCGCAGGGCGGCGACCTCGGCCTCCTCGGCCCGCACGAGGGGCAGGCGTAGGGCGGGGCTCGGCAGGCGTCCCTGGAGGTGCAGGGCCTCCTTGGCCATGACGGCCCCCTGCCCACCGCCCATGATGGCGTGCACGAGGGGGCGCAGGTTCCGGGCGAGGGTGCGGGCGCTGGCCAGGTCGCCGGCGTCGACGGCGCCGATCATCTGGCGCCAGGAGTGGGCGTCGGCGTGGGCGGCCACGGAGATGACGCCGGAGGCGCCGTGGGTGAGCCAGGCGAAGTTGAGGCCGTCGTCGCCTGAGTAGTACTCCAGGCCGGTGGACTCCATGCGGCGGAAGCCCTGCTCGACGTCGCCGGTGGCGTCCTTGACGGCCTTGACGCGGGGGTTCTCGGCCAGGCGGGCCAGGGTCTCCTCGGTGATCTTCACGCCGGTGCGCCCGGGGATGTCGTAGACCATGACGGGCAGGTCGGTGGCCTCCACGACGGCGTTGATGTGCCGGTAGACACCTTCCTGGCTGGGGCGGTTGTAGTAGGGGGCGTTGATGAGCAGGCCCTCGGCGCCGGCCTCCTGGGAGGCCACGCCGATGCGCACCGCGTGGGCGGTGTCGTTGGAGCCGGCGCCGGCCATGATCATGGCGCGGCCGGCCAGGGCGTCCTTGACCTGGCGGATCAGCTCCTGCTTCTCGGGAGTGTGGGTGGTCGGGGACTCACCGGTGGTGCCCGACAGGAGGATCAGGTCGGCGCCGTCGTCGACCAGGCTGACCGCCAGGGCTCGGGCGGCGTCGTAGTCGACCTCCCCACTGGGCGTGAAGGGGGTGACCATGGCGACGCCGACGGAACCGAAGCTGCGGGAGGGGGCTGCGCTCATGGCGCCACCCTAACGTGCACCCGGCCCGCCGAGGGGCTCATCTCATGATCTGTCTCATAGGTACCTCTCCGCTACCGGATGCGCTCAGGGACCCGGAAGGGCCGTCACTTAGGCTCGGTCCATGACCTCCTCGACCCCCGCGCCCGCATCGCCCTCATCGCCCTCCGGGAGCCGGGACGGCTCCGTCCTGGGCGCCGACCCGCTGGCCGGGCTGAACCCCGACATGGACGCGAACGCGCCGGTCCACCACTCCCACGGTGCTGACGACTGTGCGGAGCATGATCATGAAGGCCCCCAGACACCGGCAGGCTTCGTGCGCCCGGCCCGGATGGAGGACTTGATGGCGATCGGGCAGGTCCAGGCCGCCACCATGCTGGCCTCCCTGGAGGCCGGCCACACTGCCGAGCACGGTGCGCCACTGCCCCAGGGCGTGCGGGCGATGATCGCCGCCCCCGTCATCGCGGCAGGCTGGGAGGCGGCGGTGACCGAGCCGCCCTCGCCCGAGCACCACGTCCTGGTGGCTACCACCGCCCAGGCGGACGCTGCGAGCCGGACGGTGGTGGGCCTGCTGGGTCTGGCCCCCACCCAGTCCATGGACGCCGAGGGGCACGTCGACGAGGCCGGGGTGCAGGCCGTGGAGGTCACGGCCCTGGGCGTAGAGCCGGCCAGTCAGCGCCGCGGGCACGGCTCCCGGCTCCTGGCGGCGGCCGCGGACCTGGCCCGTCAGGACCGCGCCAGGGCGCTCGTGGCCTGGGCGGTGCGCGGGGACGAGTCGGTCAGCCGGCTCCTGAGCTCGGTGGGCATGGCGCCGACCGGGGCCCACCGGGTGCTCGGTGTCGGCGAGGGCATCACTGAGGACTGCTGGGCGGCCTCGCTGTAGGCCCCCAAGCGGCCACTGCAGCCTCTCCCCCGTCTCAGAGCTCGAGCAGGGAGTCCAGACCGATGGTCAGGCCGGGGCGGCTGGAGACCTGCCGGACGGCGAGGACCACGCCGGGCATGAAGGAGGCCCGGTCGAAGGAGTCGGTGCGGATGGTCAGCTGCTCACCGGGGTTGCCGAGCACGACCTCCTCGTGGGCGGTCAGCCCCCGCAGGCGCACGGCGTGGACGTGGACGCCGTCGACCACCGCACCGCGAGCGCCGTCGGGGTCGGTCTGGGTGGCGTCCGGCATGGCGCTCAGGCCCGCCTCGGCGCGGGCGGCGGCGATGCCCTGGGCGGTGGCGACCGCGGTGCCCGAGGGCGCGTCGACCTTGTTGGGGTGGTGGAGCTCGATGACCTCGGCGGACTCGAAGTAGGGGGCGGCTTTCGCGGCGAAGCTCATGGCCAGCACGGCGGACAGGGCGAAGTTCGGGGCGATGAGGACGCTGCGGCCGACGGCCTCGGGCCGGCCCAGGTGCTCACGGATGCGCCCGTAGGACTCCTCGTTCCAGCCGGTCGTACCCACGACGACGTCCACTCCGGCGTCGAGCAGGGCGTGGACATTGGCCTCGGTGACGCTGGGGACGGTGAAGTCGACGGCGACGTCGGCACCCGCCAGGTGCTCGGCGTCGAGGGCGTCCCCCACGTCCAGGCGGGCCACGAGCTCGAGGCCCTCGGCGTCCTGGACCGCCTGGCAGACGGTCGATCCCATGCGCCCGGCGGCGCCCACAACAGCTACGCGAATCGTCATGGCCCCACCCTAGCGACTGGCCCGCCCACCACGAGGTCACGTCCGCCTCCCGACACCGGCTCCAGTTGCCCAGCACCTGGACGTTCGGGATCCGCCTCAGGTGGGAGGCTGAATGCGTCGTCCCCCACGGGCAGCAGCCGGGAGTCGATCCGATCAAAGTCAGCAATCATGGTGGATGCTGAAGGCACTCCCACATCATCAGAAAGGGAACCGCTCGTGACTACAACCACGGAGCAAGAACCGGCCGCTGCGCCCCAGGCATTCTCCGAGGCACCCGGGACGAGGGTAGCGCTCGTCACCGGTGCCTCCTCCGGCATCGGCGAGGACACCGCCCGCAAGCTCCGGGCACTGGGCTACATCGTCTACGGCGCAGCCCGCCGTACTGACCGTCTCCAGGCCCTGACAGCCGACGATATCCGCCCGCTGGACATGGACGTGACCGACGACGCCTCCATGAGCGCCGGCGTCAACCGCATCCTGGAGGAGACCGGACGCATCGACGTTCTGGTCAACAACGCCGGCTACGGCTCCTACGGGGCCATCGAGGACGTCCCGCTCGACGAGGCCCGCCGCCAGTTCGAGGTCAACGTCTTCGGTCTGGCGCGCCTCACCCAGCTCATCACCCCGCACATGCGCACCCAGGGCTCGGGCACCATCATCAACATCTCCTCCATCGGTGGGAAGCTGACCACACCACTGGGCGGCTGGTACCACGCCACCAAGTACGCCGTCGAGGCCCTGAGCGACGCGCTACGCATCGAACTGTCTCCCTTCGGGATCGACGTCGTCGTGGTCGAGCCCGGCGGCATCCGCACAGAGTGGGCATCAATCGCCGCCGACCACCTGGAGGCCACGACCGAGGGCAGTGCCTACGCCGATCAGATCCGATCCGTGGCCGGAGCCATGCGCAGCGAGTCGAACCGGCGGCGCTACTCCCCGCCTGAGGTCATCGCCCGTACCGTCGGAAAGATCGTCACCGCCCGCCATCCCCGGACCCGCTACGCCGTGGGCTTCATGGCCAAGCCGCTCATTGCCGCGCGTCGGGTCCTGCCCGACCGCGCCTTCGATCAGCTCATCGGTGCCGCCTTCGGCTTCCGTCGCTGAGCGACGCTCAGGCCCACGCGGACCAGTAGCACCAGGGGCCGACGACTGGAATCAGCCCGTTGGTGTCCAGATCGGTGACAAAGGACCTTCAGCTTCCAGAGCACAGGCTGGAGAACCTTGGAATCATGCGGTTGCGCATCGGCTGGATGAGAGCGATCCGCGCCTTTGTCACCGATTTGGACATTCAGCCTCTCTTCTGACTCCTGCAGTGTTCGATGAGCGGGTCATGAGCCCCGTCGGTTGTCAGCAGCAGTCAGTCGACCGGGCCCACGAGGATGCGGGCGCGCTTCTGCTCCACCAGCCAGGCGGCCATCTCCCGGACCTCCTCGGGGGTGACGGCCTCCAGGCGGCGCAGGTTCTCCTCCATGGAGCGCAGGCGCCCGGTGACGACCTCGGCCCGCCCCAGGCGACCCATGCGCGCCAGGGAGTCCTCTCCCCCGAGGACCATGGCCCCGCGCAGCTGGCCGCGGGCACGCATCATCTCCCGCTCGGTGACGCCGTGCTCGGCGAGCTTCTCGAACTCGCCGATCATGACGGCGCACACCTCGTCGACGTCACCGGGCGCACAGCCCGCGTAGAGCCCGAAGGCGCCGGCGCCGGCGTAGGAGGTGTCGAAGGCGTAGGTGGTGTAGGCCAGGCCCCGCTTCTCGCGCACCTCCTGGAACAGGCGCGAGGACATGCCCCCTCCCAGGATGGTGGTGAGCACGCTCATGGCCCAGCGCCGCTCGTCGCGCACGGCGATGCCCTGGCAGGTCAGGTACAGGTGGGTCTGCTCGCTCTCGCGCGGGACGGTGATGTCGTGGACATCCAGGGGCGCGAAGGGCTCGATCTCGAAGCGGCGCTCGCGCGGGACGGCGTCGGGTGAGGCGTCCCAGCCAGCCGCGGCCAGATCGGCCAGGACCCGTTCGCAGACCTCGTCGTGGTCGACGGCGCCGGCGGCGGCCACCACGAGGGTGTCGGAGGCGTAGGTGCGCTTGTAGTGCTCCCACACGGCGTCGCGCGGAACCGCGGTGACCGTCTCGTTGGTGCCGCCGATGGGCCGGCCCAGCGGCGTGTCCTCACCGAAGGCGGCACGGGCGAAGGCCTCCTGGGCGACGTCGGCGGGGTCGTCGGCGGCGTCGGCCAGCTCGGAGACGATGACGCCGCGCTCGGTCTCGACGTCGGTCGGCTCCAGGAGGGAGGAGGTCACCATGTCGGCGAGCACATCGAGGGCCTGCATGCTGTCGGGGGCGAGCACGCGGGCGTAGTAGGAGGTGTGCTCCTTGGAGGTGGCGGCGTTGGACTCCCCGCCGATCATGTCGAAGGCCTCGGCGATGTCGTGGGCGTCGCGCGTGGCGGTGCCTTTGAACAGCAGGTGCTCCAGGAAGTGGGTGGAGCCCTCCTGGCCGGGCACTTCGTCGCGGCTGCCGACGCCGAACCACATGCCGATCGAGGCCGATCGCAGCCCCGGCACGGACTCGGTGATGACGCGCACCCCTCCGGGCAGGACGGAGCGGCGGGTGAGCGCACCGTCGTCGTGCAGAGTCAGCTCAGTGCCATCGCGGCCGGGCCGCCCGCGCCCGAGATCCACCTCGGCGTAGTCGGTCGGGCTCGAGGACTCCCCGGTCGCGGGGGTCGAGGAGGACTGAGAGGCCGCCTGCCGGGCTGATCCGGCGCGCATGTCTGGGTTGGTCACCCGCGAAGACTAGCGGGCGAGCGGGCCCACTGTCGTTCCCCTACCCGGCCGCGCCCTGCCGCGCGCAGCGAACGCCCTGCCCGATGACGACGGTGTCCCCGCCCGGCCCAGAGGACCGGACGGGGACACCGGAGAGATGTGTCAGTCGGCTAGGGCCGCTGAACGGGTCTCACTCCTCCTCGGAGGACTCGGCGCTGCGCATGCGGCGACGGCGCGGACGACGCTCGCGGCGCGGCTGCTCGCCGTCCTCGTCCTTGGCCTCGCGGCGAGAGCCGTTCTCACGGGAGGCCTTGCGGGAGGCCTCGCCCTCGGCCTCGGCGGCGAGCTGCTCGTCGGTGAGGACCGCGTGCAGGCTCAGCTTGCCGCGCTGGTCGATCTCGGCCAGCTCGACCTGAACCTTGTCACCCACGTTCAGGACGTCCTCGACGTTCTCCACACGCTTGCCGCCGACGAGCCGGCGGATCTGGGAGATGTGGAGCAGGCCGTCCTTGCCGGGGGTCAGCGAGACGAAGGCGCCGAAGGTCGTGGTCTTGACCACGGTGCCCACGAAGCGCTCGCCGATCTCGGGCATCTGCGGGTTGGCGATGGCGTTGACGGCGTCGCGGGCCGCCTCGGCCGAGGGGCCGTCGGAGGCGCCGATGTAGACGGTGCCGTCGTCCTCGACCGTCAGGTCCGCGCCGGTGTCCTCCTGGATCTGGTTGATCATCTTGCCCTTGGGGCCGATGACCTCACCGATCTTGTCCACCGGGATGCGCACGGCCAGGACGCGCGGGGCCGTGGGTGCCATCTCGTCGGGAGTGTCGATGGCCTGGGCCAGGACGTCGAGGATGAACAGGCGGGCGTCACGGGCCTGACCGAGTGCGCCGGCCAGCACCTCGGAGGGCAGGCCGTCGAGCTTGGTGTCCAGCTGGAGGGCCGTGATGAAGTCACGGGTTCCGGCGACCTTGAAGTCCATGTCCCCGAAGGCGTCCTCGGAGCCGAGGATGTCGGTGAGGGTGGCCCACTTGGTCTCGCCGTCGATGACCTCGTGCATGAGGCCCATGGCGATACCGGCCACGGGCGCGCGCAGCGGCACACCGGCGTTGAGCAGGGACAGGGTGGAGGCGCACACCGAACCCATGGAGGTCGAGCCGTTGGAGCCCAGGGCCTCGGAGACCTGGCGGATCGCGTAGGGGAAGTCCTCGCGAGTGGGCAGGACGGGCACGATGGCCCGCTCGGCCAGGTTGCCGTGGCCGATCTCGCGGCGCTTGGGGGCGCCCACGCGGCCGGTCTCTCCGGTGGAGAAGGGCGGGAAGTTGTAGTTGTGCATGTAGCGCTTGTGGGTGACCGGGGAGAGGTCGTCCACCTGCTGCTCCATGCGCAGCATGTTGAGGGTGGTCACGCCCAGGATCTGGGTCTCACCGCGCTCGAAGATGGCCGAGCCGTGCACGCGGGGCAGGACCTCGACCTCGGCGGCCAGGGTGCGGATGTCCTTCAGGCCGCGCCCGTCCATGCGCACGCCCTCGGTGAGGGTGCGGTGGCGCACGATCTTCTTGGTCACGGAGCGGAAGGCGGCCTTGAGGGCCTTGGTGTCCTCCTCGGTGGGGAAGGACTCGGCGAGCTCGGCCAGGACCTCGTCGCGCACGGCGTCGGTGGCCAGGTCGCGGGCCTGCTTGCCCTCGGTGGCGATGGCGTCGGCCAGGCCGTGGGCCTCGGCGGCCTTCTCGACGGCGTCGTACTGCTCGTCGGAGTAGTCCAGGTAGAGGGGGAACTCGGCGGTGGGCTTCGAGGCGTGCTGGGCGACCTCGAGCTGGGCCTCGCACAGGGCCTTGATGTGGGGCTTGGCGGCCTCCAGCCCCTCTGCGACGACGGCCTCGGTGGGGGCCACGGCCCCGGCGTTGATGAGCTCCCAGGCGTGCTCGGTGGCGCCGGCCTCGACCATCATGATGGCGACGTCGCCGGACTCCAGGACGCGGCCGGCCACCACCATCTGGAAGGTGGCGCGCTGCTGCTCGGAGTAGCGGGGGAAGGCCACCCAGTGCCCGTCGATGAGGGCCAGGCGGGTGCCGGCCACGGGCCCGGAGAAGGGCAGACCGGCGATCTGGGTGGACATCGAGGCGGCGTTGATGGCCAGGACGTCGTAGTCGTCGTCGGGGTGGATGGCCAGGACGGTCTCAACGACCTGGACCTCGTTGCGCAGGCCCTTGACGAAGGAGGGGCGCAGCGGGCGGTCGATGAGGCGGCAGGCCAGGATGGCGGCGGTGCCGGCGCGGCCCTCACGGCGGAAGAAGGAGCCGGGGATGCGACCGGCGGCGTACTGGCGCTCCTCGACGTCCACAGTCAGGGGGAAGAAGTCGAACTGGTCCTTGGGGTGCTTGCCCACGGTGGTGGCTGACAGGACGGCGGTCTCACCGTCGAGGTAGGCCATGGCGCTTCCGGCGGCCTGCTTGGCCAGGCGGCCCGTCTCGAAGCGCACCACGCGCTTGCCGAAGGAGCCGTTGTCGATCACTGCCTCGGCGGCGGTGACCTCGGGGTCGTCAATGAACATGAAGTCTCTTTCTCGCGATCGTCGTGCCGGGTCCGTGGCCTTCGATCGAGGCCCACGGAGCCGAGTCCTGCCACACGCAGATCTCCATGATCCAACGGCGCGAGCGCGGTTCCGGAGGCCACCACCGAAAACCGACGGGGCCAGCCGCTCCCCGGGTCTCTTCCCGGAGGCGGACTGCGACTCCCCCCGTACTCCTGGTCGGCTCACACGCTGGGAGAGCATCGAAGAACCGTGGCGAGTACCCGAGGGCGCAGCCGCGCAGATTCTATCGTGCGCGGCCTCATGATGCCGATCAGCGCCACCGGATGCCACGTGAGATGGGACGCGCGGAACCGTTGACTTCCTGGACCGGGCTCGCCCGATCGTGACAGAGTGGTGACCAACGGCAGGACGAAGCAGTCCTGTCTCGTTTCTTCTCAGGAGTGTCAACGATGACCCACCGCATGATCTTCAATCAGACCGGCTACTTCGGCAGGGGCGCGATCGCCCATATCGCCCCCGAGATCACCCGCCGGGGCCTGACCAAGGCCTTCATCGTCACCGACCCGGTCCTGGCCGACAACGGCACCGCCGCCCGTATCACTGACCTGCTCGACGAGGCCGGCATCGGCTGGGAGGTCTTCTCCGACGTCGCCCCCAACCCGCCGATCGAGAAGGTCCAGGCCGGTCTGGCCGCCTTCCGCGCCTCGGGCGCCGACGTGCTCATCGGCCTGGGCGGGGGCTCGCCCCAGGACACGTGCAAGGCGATCTCCGTCATCGCCACCAACCCCGACTTCGAGGACGTGCTGAGCCTGGAGGGCCTGTCCCCCACCACCAGGCCGGGCGTGCCGATCATCGGCGTGCCCACCACCGCCGGTACGGCCAGCGAGACCACCATCAACTACGTCATCACCGACACCGCCAAGCAGCGCAAGTTCGTGTGCGTCGACCCCCACGACATCCCGGTCCTGGCCATCGTGGACCCCGACCTCATGGACGGCATGCCCCGCTCACTCAAGGTCGCCACCGGGCTGGACGCCCTCACCCACGCCATCGAGGGATACATCACGCCGGGTGCGTGGGAGCTCTCCGACGCCCTGTGCCTGCGTTCCATCCAGATGATCGCGGCGAACCTGCGGGCCGCTGCCGACGGGGACGCCGACGCCGTCGAGCAGATGGGCCTGGCCGCCTACATCAACGGCATGGCCTACTCCAACGTCGGGCTCGGCCTGGTCCACGGCATGGCCCACCCTCTGGGCGGGCGCTACAACGCCCCGCACGGGGTCGCCAACGGGATCCTCCTGGCACCGGTCATGGCCTTCAACGCCGAGCACACCGGGGAGAAGTATCGCGATATCGCTGAGGCCTTCGGGGTCGAGGGGGCCCAGACGATGCCACTGGAGGAAGCGCGCTCCGCGGCCGTGGAGGCTGTGGCCGAGCTGACGCGGGAGCTGGGCAACCCCACCCGGCTCTCCGAGGTCGGAGTGGAGGCCGACGGCATCGAGGCCCTGACCGACGATGCCTTCGCCGACGTGTGCACGCCGGGCAACCCACGCCCTGCGACCCACGAGGACATCAAGGCGCTCTACACCTCACTGCTCTGAGCGTAGGCGAAGCGTCCCGGAAACGCCGTGCGGCCCGGCTCCCCTTACAGGGTGCCGGGCCGCACGGCTCGAGGCTGTCAGCGCGCTCAACGGCGGATGCCGAGGCGGGCGATGAGGGCACGGTAGCGCTCGATGTCCTCCTTCATGAGGTAGTCGAGCAGGCGACGGCGCTTACCGATGAGCAGGTAGAGGCCGCGACGCGAGTGGTGGTCGTGGGCGTGGCCCTTGAAGTGCTCGGTGAGGTTGGAGATGCGCTCGGTGAGGATGGCGACCTGGACCTCCGGGGAGCCCGTGTCACCCTCGTGGGTGGCGTACTCGGCGATGATCTCTTGCTTGCGCTCTGCGGTAACCGACATGCGGACTCCTTCGGGTCTCGTTGCACGGAGCGCCGGGGCAGGTTCTCCCGGGCATGAGGTATCCGTGGCCGATCGACGGCCCGCCAACCTTACCAGCGCCGCTTCCCTCCATTCACGTCAGAGGCTGTGCGAACCGGCACAATTGCAGGTCTGAAGCGGGATGTCGTTCGGGCTCGACGACGAGCGCCCCGCGATGGCCCCGCCCCGCCCCCAGAGCTACTGCGCGGTGACGTCCTCGGGACGGATCGGCTCGGGGACCGGCACTCCCAGAATCCGGGCGGTGTCCTCGATATCGGCACGCATCTGGACCAGGAGCGGGTCCAGTCCGTCGAAGGCGAGCATGGGGCGCAGGCGCTCAATGAGCTCGATCCCCACCTCCTCGCCGTAGAGGTTGAGGTCGGCACGTCCCAGGACGTGGGCCTCGACCGTGCGCTGGGGGACGTCATCGAAGGTGGGATTGGTTCCGATCGAGATGGCGGCGGGCAGCCGCTGGACGTCGCCTTCGTCTGCGCAGCCGCGAATCAGCCAGCCGGCGTAGACCCCGTCGGGCGGCACGACGCCGGCGGTGGCGGCCTCCAGGTTGGCGGTGGGGAACCCGAGCTCGCGGCCGCGGCGCAGGCCTCGCACGACGATGCCGCGCAGCCGGTGGGGACGACCCAGGACCTGGCTTACCTGCCCCATGTCCCCGTCCTTGAGGCACTGGCGGATCCACGTCGAGGACCAGCGCCGCCCCTCGTCGGAGCGGATGGTGGAGACGATCTCCACCTCGAAGCCGTCGTCGTGACCGATTTGCTCCAGGGTGGCGGCGTCCCCGGAGTTGCGCCAGCCGAAGCGAACGTCGTCGCCGACGACGACCGCGCGGGCCCCGAGCAGCTCCTCCAGCCAGGTGCGCACGAAGTCCTGCGGGCTCTGGGCGGCGAAGTCGAGGGTGTAGGTGATGACCAGGACCGCGTCGAGACCAAGGTCCTTGAGAGAGGCCAGGCGGTCGGTCAGGGAGGCGATGAGGGGCAGGTCGGCCTCGGGCTGGTGGACGCTGCGGGGGTGGGGGTCGAAGGTGACCGCGACGGCCAGGGGCCGCCGGCCGTCGCCGGCGAGCTCGTCGGCCAGCTCGACGACACGTCCCAGGACCGCCTGATGCCCGCGGTGGACGCCGTCGAAGATGCCCATCGTGACCACCGCACCCGGTCCTTCCGGAGCGCTCAGGCTCGCTGGCACCTGCTCGGCGCCGTACCAGACCTCCACTGTCGCTGTTCCTGCTCTCATCGGCCCGTGGGGCGCACCGCGCCCTGTCTGCATCCGCATCCGCACGCTCCCGCCCACCCCGCCGGGTCGGGAGAGGTGCTTGCGCGGGACAACCCTGCCACGGGGGCGCCGCCGGATGCGAACCAGCCACCCTCGACACGCCTTGACGCGTTTCGACCGTCAGTCTATTCTCAATACCGACTGCCAGTCGATTAGCGTTAAGAACCGTTCCCTCACCTGGGAAAGAGCCCGCAAGACCGAGGACAGACTCCAAGGAGGCTGCTGTCATGCTGATGCGACTTCTCAAGGCGGACCTGGCGCGCGGCGCCGTTGTGGCCGCTACCCTGACCGCCCTCATCGCCCTGGCGGCCACACTGATGTCGGCCGGGACGTCCCTGGTGGTGGACAGCCTGTCGGCGACGCAACGGCTCTCGCAGCGGGCCAAGCTGCCGGACCTGGTGCAGATGCACTCCGGCCGGATCGACGACCGCGACCTGCAGGCGATCGAGACGTGGATGCAGGCGCGCAGCGAGGTCACCGACCACGAAGTCATCAAGAGCCTGCCGGTTGCGCGCCAGGAGCTGTCCATCGACGGTGTCAACCAGTCCGAGTCCTACAACGAGCCTGCCTTCGTCACCTCCCCCAAGCAACTCGACCTCCTGCTCGACGACGATGGCAACCCCGTCAGCCCGGGGCCGGGAGAGGTGGTCCTGCCGATCCACTACCGGGCGATCAAGAGCGCCGAGGTCGGTGACACCGTGACCGTCAGCAGCGGCGGCAAGACAACGACCCTGACCGTTGTGGGATTCGCACGCGACGCCCAGATGAATGCCGCCATGATCCCCTCCAAGCGCCTGGTGGTCTCGCCAGAGGACTTCTCCGCCCTGGAGCAGCAGATCACCGAGCCCGAGTACCTCATTGAGATGGCCCTGACCAGCTCCGCCCGTCCCGGCGGCGTCATCGACGCCTACAAGGAGGCGGGTCTGCCCAGTAACGGCATCAACGTCAACGCCTCGATGATCCAGTTCATGAACTCACTCAACGCCATGCTCATCGTGGCCGTGGCCCTGGTGGTGGCGATCATTCTGGCGGTTGTCGCCGTCCTCGCCCTGCGCTACACGGTGCTCGCCGCCGTCGAGACGGACCTGGCCCAGATCGCGGTGCTCAAGGCCATCGGGGCACCACTGAGGCGGATACGCCGCCTCTACGTGGCCAAGTACCTGGCTCTGTCAGCACTGGGGGCGACCCTGGGCTACGTGGCAGGCCAGCCCCTGGCTGCCGCCCTGGAGGCCCCGACGACCCTCTACCTGGGTCGGCCCCCGACAACCCTGTGGAGCGTGGGACTGCCGATCCTCACGGTGCTGGGTCTGGCACTCGGAGTCATCGGCTTCACCTGGTTGGCCCTGCGGCGCATCGGCCATATCTCGGCCATCGAGGCCCTGCGCAGCGGCACCAGCGCCTCCCTGCGCCCGCGCCGGCAGCACTGGAGACTGACATCCCTTCGCCGCCTCCCGGTTCAGGCATGGCTCGGGGCGCGCGAGGCGCTGCGCCCCTCCAATGCCCTGATGCTCGGTGTCCTGGCGCTGTGCACCTTCACCATGGTGCTGCCGTCGAATGTCTCCTCCACCCTGAACGACCCCCGTGTGGCCACCTACCTGGGGGCCGGTCGGGCCGATCTACGCATCGACGTGCGCGCCGGGGTCCAGGACCTGGCCGCCGTTGAGAAGGCCGTCGACTCCGACCCTCGCGTCACCCGGCACGCCACCATGCTGCGCCGCAACTACAAGATGTCCACGGCCGCCGGCGGTTGGGAGACAGCGCTCATCGATATCGGGGACCATGAGGCCTTCCCTATGGAGTACCTCTCCGGGCGCGCTCCCGCCACCGACGACGAGGTCGCCCTGTCCTACAGCCAGGCCCAGGACGCGGGCGCCAAGGAGGGATCCACGGTCACCGTCAAGACCGCCGACGGCGACAAGGACCTGACGGTCACGGGTGTCTACCAGGACATCACCAATAATGGGCACACCGCCAAGGCCACCTTCGACGACGGTACCCCCGCGCTGTGGCAGATCGTCTACGCCGACGCCGGCTCCCCCCAACAGGCCAGTGCCCTCGCCAAGCAGCTGAGCGGCCAGTACCCGGGGATCCAGGCAATCAGCATGAATCAGTACGCCGCCCAGTTCTTCGGGGCCACCGGCTCCCAGGTCCGCGTCGTCACCACGCTGGCCTGCGTCATCGCGCTGGGGCTGTCCTTCCTCATCACGATGCTGTTCACCGTCCTCATCGTCTCACGGGAGCGGCCTCAGATCGGCGTCCTGATGGCGCTGGGGTGCACCAGGCGGGCCGTTGCGGGGCAGTACCTCATCCGTTTCGGCCTCCTGGCGCTGGTGGGGACCGCCCTGGGGCTCCTGGGGGCCTCCACTCTGGGCAGCCCCGCGATCGGGACGGTCATGGCCTCGCGCGGAGCCCCCGACCTTCAGCTCCTTCCCAACTGGTGGCTGGTCGGACTCGTCCTGCCGGGGGCACTGCTGGCCACCGTCGTCGGCGCCGTCGCCCTGGCACTCAGACGCTTGCGCACCATGCCCCTGACCATGACCCTGACCACCGGCGAGTAAGGAGAGACAGAATGCGCGCCTCCACCCCATCGGGCTCTTCAATGCGCACCGGCTCAGCAGCCGGGCAATCGGCTCTGCGGGCCCAGCACCTGACCAAGAGCTACCACTCCCCCGTTCTGCGAGACCTCGACCTGGATGTCGCGCAGGGGCAGTTCGTCGCCATCATGGGGCCCTCCGGGTCCGGGAAGTCCACCCTCCTGCACTGCCTGAGCGGTATGGACCGGCCCGATGCCGGCTCGGTGCTCCTGGGCGGCCAGGACATCACGAGCCTGAGTGAGAAGGAGCTGGCGGCGCTACGACTGACGCGTTTCGGATTCGTCTTCCAGCAGACGCACTTCATGACCACCCTGTGCCTGCTGGACAACATCGTCCTGCCCGGGTTCCTGGCGGGTCTGCGCCCGCGCCCCGAGGTCACGGCGCGCGGAGAGGAGCTGATGGGGCGCATGGGGATCGCCGAGCTGGCCGCCAGCGGCGTCACCGAGGTCTCCGGAGGCCAGCTGCAGCGCGCCGGCATCTGCCGGGCCCTCATCAACGACCCCGGGATCGTCTTCGCCGACGAGCCCACCGGAGCGCTCAACTCCGCCACCGCGCTGCAGATCCTCGACCTGCTCGGGGAGATTCACGCCTCGGGAACGACTCTGGTCATGGTCACCCACGACACCCAGGTGGCGGCCCGGGCCGACCGCGTCCTGGTGCTCGTGGACGGGCAGATCACGGAGGACCTGGCCCTGGGCCGATACGTGGAGGCTGAGGGGCCCTCACGCCTGACGACGGTCACCGAGGCCCTCCAGCACCACAGCGTGTGACGGGCCGGTTCAGTGGCCTCCGCAGCCGCAGCCGCCACCGCTCGAGGCGGAGGCGGAGACATCGCGCAGGCCCAGCAGGTTGCCGGCCTTGTGCCCGGGGGTGATGCCCTGCGGCGCGGCCGCCCCCAGCGCCGTCGTCACCGCTGAGGCGATCGCGACGGCGTCGACGTTCTCCGGGGAGGTCTGTGCGGGCTCCGGCCGGTAGCCCTCTCCCACCGGCTGGGCGACTGCGGGAGCGGCGGCCCGCTCGTCCTGCTCATTGCGCTTGCCGTGCCCGCCGCATCCGCAGCGGCACCCGCCGGTCTGGCTCATCATGTCTCCTCACGGAAAGGTACTCATCGTGTGTGCTCTCGCCGGACGGGCCGGCGGCCCGTTGTACGCGTCTCAGGCCGGGTCCAGGACCAGCACCGGGCGCGCACGTGGGCCCTGGTGCCTCAACAGTGCCACGAGGCGCCCACTGGGAGCGAATCCGGCCACGACGCGTTGCTCGGCTGCCCCTTGGGTGGTCGGCGGTCGCCTGCCGCCGGGGGCCTCGGCCCGCTCCAGGACCCTCGCGTCGAGAGGCTGACCGTAGCGCAGTGCGCGCGCCTCCTCCTCCGTGAGGACCAGCTGCTCGAAGCAGCGCCGGGCGACCTCCTCCAGCGGAACCGTAGCGACCCCGCGAGGCTCGGTGGCGGAGGCATCGGCCTCAACCTGCTCGGACAGGTCCTCCAGGGTGCGGGCCTCGTCGATGCCGAAGGGGCCGACTGCGGTGCGCCGCAGCGCGGTCAGATGAGCCCCGCAGCCCAGTGCCCGCCCCAGGTCCCGGGCCAGGGCGCGCACGTAGGTGCCTGAGGAGCAGGAGACAAGGATGTCGACGTCCACGGCCTCCACCGTGCCTCCGCCATCGGTCTGGGGACCGTCGACGTCGACGATCGCCTTTCGGGGCCCTCCTGCCAGGCGCAGCTCGTGGATGGTGACAGGCCTGGCCCGCAGCTCGACGTCCTGCCCGTCTCTGACTCGCTTGTAGGCTCGCACGCCGTCGACCTTGATGGCGGAGACCGCACTGGGCACCTGCTGGATCTGTCCGGTCAACCCCGTCAGCACCTCCTGGAGGCGGTCCTCGGGAAGGTCGTCGATCCGGCAGCCGCGGGCTTGGGTGATCTCCCCGTCGGCATCCTCCGTCGTGGTCTCCGCCCCCAGACGGATGGTGGCCTCGTAGGTCTTGTCAGCCCCCACCAGGTAGGTGAGGAACCGAGTGGCGCGCCCGATGCCCAGCAGCAGCAGGCCGGTGGCCATGGGGTCGAGGGTGCCGGCATGCCCCACCTTGCGGGTGGCGGCCAGGCGGCGGGTGGCGCCGACGACGTCGTGGCTGGTCAGCCCTTGGGGCTTGTCCACCACAAGGATCCCGTCGGAGGCCGGGACGGCACCGCGAGCGACGTCGGGGCGACGACGTACGCGGTCGTGGCCGCTATCGCGACCGGACAGCCCCACCGGCTCAGCCCACTCGGAGGCGTTCACAGGCCCTCGGCATCCGTTGCGGATTCCTGATCGGTCTCCTCGGCCTCCGGGGCGCCGTCCTCGGTCTGCTCGTCATGACGGTAGGGGTCGGCGTCACCGGCGTAGGTGGCCCCCTCAGCGACCTTGGCGATCTGAGCGTCACGCACCCGGGCCTGAGCCAGGGCGTCCTCCAGGGTCTTGGCTGTGGTGGGAAGGGCGTCGAGCTGGAAGGACAGTGAGGGGGTCAGGCGGATACCGAGGGCCTTGCCCACCTCGGAGCGGATGAGTCCCTTGGCTGAGCGCAGCGCCTTGGCCGTCTCCTCGCGCTCCTCATCGCTGCCGTAGACGGTGTAGAAGATGGTCGCCTGCTGCAGGTCGCCGGTGACACGGACGTCGGTGACGGTGACGAAACCCAGGCGCGGATCCTTGATACGCCCCTGAAGGAGGCGGGCGACGGTCTCATGAATGCGGTCGGCGACCTTGCGGGCGCGGGCGGCGTCGGCCATGGCAGGGCTCCTTCACGTGCGGGGGCCGGGTCTGTGAGGCCCAGGACTGAGCGATCGGGACCGATCTCGGCGCGCCGTCCTCACCCGCGAAAGAGCGAGACCTTCCGAGGCAGTCCAGTGCGCCTCACTATGCTACGCGGAGCAGCGACGCGGCCACCGCCGCCATCCCCGAGCGCGAACGGATCAGGAACAGATCACAATGAGCTCCTCCCCCAGTGCATCCTCCTTGGAACCTGAAGCCTCCGCGACGCCGGGCTCTCCGGCAGGCGCCCGGGGGCCCGCGTCGGCCTCCGGGGTGCTTGACGGTACCGGGATGGCCCTGGTCATCGGCTGCTACACCCTCTGGGGCGCCTTCCCTCTCTACTTCCACCTGTTGTCCGCGGCCGGCAGTGTGGAGATCATCGGTCACCGGATCGTGTGGACCCTGGGCACCTGTCTGACGCTCATCGTCGCGCGCCGCCGTTGGGCAAGCCTTGCCCGCGTCTGCCGCACGCCCCGACTGCTGGGGGCGCTGACCGCCTGCGGACTCCTGGTGTCGGTCAACTGGCTCGTCTACGTCTACGGCGTCAACACCGCACGCACGGCCGACGCGGCCCTGGGCTACTTCATCAACCCGCTGGTGACGGTGGCACTGGCCTCGCTGGTGCTGCGCGAGCGCCTGCGGCCGGCGCACCGGGTCTCGCTCGCGCTGGCGGGCGTCGCCGTGGCCCTCCTGGTGGTGCTCCAGGGCTCGTTGCCGTGGATCTCCCTGGTACTGGCCTTCTCCTTCGCCCTGTACGGACTGGTCAAGAAGAGGATCGGCCCCGAGGTGGACGCTCTGAGCGGGCTTGCGGTGGAGAGCGCCGTCGTGTCTCCCCTCGCGCTCGCCTACCTGGGTCACATGGCCTGGCAGGGGCAGTCGGTCTGGCAGGCCCCCGACCAGGGCTGGCAGATGATGGTGCTGCTCGTGGTGGCCGGCCCGGTCACGGCCGTGCCCCTGCTGCTCTTCGCAGCAGGGACCAGGCGGGTGCCGTTGTCGGTGGTGGGAATGAGTCAGTACATCGCGCCGACCATCCAGTTCCTGCTGGCCTGGGGCGCCTTCCATGAGCGGATCCTGCCGGCCCGCTGGGCAGCCATGGTGCTGGTGTGGGCGGCGGTTGCGGTCTTCATCGGTGACGCGGTGCGCCAGCTCATTCGCCGTCCTCGTCCTCGTCAGCGTCCGGCAGAGCGACCTGGGAGCCGAAGCGCTCCAGGAGCGGGCCGATGATGTCCATCGGCAAAGGGAAGACAACCGTGGAGTTCTGGTCGGCGCCGAGTTCCAGAAGGGTCTGCAGGTAGCGCAGCTGGAGGGAGGCCGGAGACTTGGAGAGTGTGTCCGCCGCCTGGCGCAGCTCCTCGGAGGCCTGGAGCTCACCGCGGGCATTGATGATCTTGGCGCGGCGCTCGCGCTCGGCCTCGGCACCGCGGGCCATGGCCCGCTGCATCTGCTCGGGGATCTCCACGTCCTTGATCTCAACGACGCTGACCTCCACGCCCCAGGGCTCGGTGAGCTTCTCGATGATGTCGCGCAAGTCGGCGTTCAGGGCGCTGCGGTGGGCGAGCACGGTGTCCAGGTCGACCCGGCCCAGGACGGATCTCAGTGTGGTCTGCGCGATCTGGGAGGTGGCGATCGCGTAGTTCTCCACTGCCATGACGGCTTTGACAGGGTCGGTGACGTTGAACAGGACGACGGCGTTGACGCGCGCCGGCACATTGTCCTCAGTGATGACCTCCTGGGGCGGAATGGTCAGGGTGACCACTCGGGTGTCGACCCGCACCAGGCGCTCGAGGAAGGGGACGACCAGATGCAGACCGGGTTCGTAGACGGGTCGTAGTCGCCCCAGCCTGAAGACGATGCCCCGCTCGTACTGGGTGATGATCTTGAGAGATAGTGCCAGGGCGAGTAGGACGAGGACGGCCAGGGCCACGATGGCGGTGGTGAGAGTAGTCATGGAGGGTCCTTCAGGAGGGTGAGTCGAAGCGGCTCAGTGGTGGGGCCGGATCATCTGCTTGTGGTGTCGGTGGCCTCGTTCCACACCGAGGACCATGAGCGCCGGGCTCCGCCGCGAGCACCATCGCCGACATCGACAGAGCCGAGCTCGGCGCCGGTGACCGGGACTCGCTTGCGGGTGCGCAGGGCGGTGACGCGACGCAGCTCGGGCTCTGCGGAGGCGGCAGTCCCGCTGTCCGCCTTCCCGGCGCCGTCGGAGTCGGCAAGGAAGGGGACGCGCACGGTCCGCCCCGTTGCTGCCGCACGAGCCTGAGCGGCGGCGATCGCCTCGGCCGCCTCACGCACTGAGCGGTAACCCGAGGGGCGTGAGGAGATCGTCACTGGCACCGGCCCGGTTGAGGCGGCGCTCGCCGAGCGACGGACCTCCTCGGCCTCGAGGTACTCCTTGGAGCCGACGTGGGGCAGGTGGGCCGGCGCGTTGTCGGGGGTGTTCCACAGATGGCGGGCCAGCGGCAGGACTCCGGCGACAATGACGACGACGGTCGTCGTGCCCAGGACGATGAGGTCGCCGGTGGCGTGAAAGGCCATCATGAGCAGCATCGGAATGAAGACACCGACGCAGGTGATGACCAGGCCCACACCGCGATGGAAGCGTCCGGCGTCGGAGTAGGGCCACGGGTCGACGGGCCGGGTGATCTCCCGCGGACCGGGGGTGGGCGAGCAGCTGTCCTTGGACGGACAGCGCCCGCAGATAGCATGAGCCCCCTCGTAGCGGATGACGCGCTTATCCGGGTCGAAGGCGGTGGGCCAGAGCCACTGGTCCTCGTGGCACCTCCAGCCGTCGACGTCGTCGTGGTACATGAAGTCCGAGTGCCGCCAGGACATCGAGTGCCGGGCGCTGCGCGAGCCGAGGACGTCCACGACCCACCCAGCGGCCAGCATGATGAGCGCGTAGGCGGAGACGAGCCATACGCTCAGGTCGGGTGAGTCCATCAGTCGTTCAGCTCCGCGCGCTCACCACGCCAGGCTTTGCGCCCACCCTGGATCTCCTCGTAGAGGGCGTCCTCGGCGAAGGTGTCCACCGTCCGTCCACGACGCCAGTTCCTCAGTCCCAGGAAGGCGATGTAGAGGTAGGGCAGGACTCCGCCGATGATGAAGATGAGGTCTCCGGGCATCCGCCCCCACTCGATGATCGTGTTGACCGAGTTGGTGACGTAGGTGAGCTGGCGGGCCTCGAAGTAGCCAGTGCCCACCGAGTAGCGCAGCTGGAGGATGCCCAGCGGTAGCAGGGTGGCGAAGCACATCCAGGCCAGGCCGATGTTGAGGCTCCAGAAGGAGGTCTTGGCGAGTCTCTCGGGCCACTTGTCGGCCGGCACCAGGTAGCGCAGGGCGAACATTCCCAGCGCCAGCGCCATGAAGCCGTAGACGCCCATCATGGAGGCGTGGGCGTGGTTGGCCGTCAGCGCGGTCCCGATCTCGTAGTAGGACACGATGGGCAGGTTGACCAGGAAGCCGAAGACACCGGCCCCTAGGAAGTTCCAGAAGCCGACGGCCATGAGGAACATGACGGCCCAGCGGTGCGGGAAGGGGCCCGCCTCCTTGCCGTGGCGGTTGGCGCCCAGCTGCATGAAGGCCCATGCCTCCACCGTCAGGAAGGTCAGGGGGATCACCTCGGCGGCTGAGAAGAAGGCGCCCAGGGCCATGTGCTCCACCGGCGTGCCGGAGAAGTAGAGGTGGTGCATGGTGCCGATAACGCCGCCTGCGGAGTACAGGATGATGTCCATGAAGATGATGCCCAGCGCGATCCTCTCCCGGACGACGCCCAGGAGGACGAACACGTAGGCGACCATGACGGTGGTGAACAGCTCGAGGAAGTCCTCGACCCACAGGTGCACCACCCAGAAGCGCCAGAACTCGGCGACGGTGACGTGGGTACCGGTGCGCGCCATCATCCCCACGGCGTAGAAGGCGGGGATAGCCAGGGCTGCGAACATGAACAGCCAGGGCATGTTCGCCACGTGCTCGTTGCTCAGGCGCGACCGCATGGCGCGCCAGATGATGAACACCCAGACGAACAGGGCCAGGGTGAGCAGCACCTGGAAGACGAAGGGAAGGTCGAGATACTCCCACTGCTGGGAGAACAGCGGCCCCTTGGCCCAGCTCAGGCCGTGCTGGCTGGCGCCCTCCGCCAAACAGGACAGGACGACGACGACCGTGGCCGCGATGAACAGGGTCCACACCAGCACGTGCTGCTTCTTCGGCTCGCGCCTGGCGATGAACGGGGTCAGGAACAGGCCGGCCGCGAGCAGCCCGATGGCGGTCCAGAACAAGGAGAGCTGGACGTGCCAGGTGCGGGCCAGGGAGAAGGGCAGGAGCCGGCCCAGGTCGAGGCCGAAGAACGACAGCACATCGGCCCGGTAGTGCTCGGCCAGGGCTCCCAGGAGCGTCTGGACGAGGAACAGGGCGGCGATGGTGAAGACGTACCAGGCAACCACCCTCTGCGACTTGGTCAACCCGATCTCCTCGGGTTGTCGGAAGGACAGGGCCGGAGCCTCCTCGGAGTGCCAACCGATCCTCCGACTCCAGCGGCCGTAGATGGCGAACATGGCCCCGGTTCCACCGATGAGGACGATCAGCGACAGGACCGACCAGATCATGAGGTCACCGGTGGGCGCGTTGCCGACCAGGGACTCGGCAGGCCAGTTGTTCGTGTACGAGTAGTCGTGACCCGGGCGCTGCGCAGACGAGCCCCAGGCGGTCCAGCCGAAGAAGGCCGTCACCTGCTTGACCTGGACGGGATCAGTGATGAGATCCGGCTTGAGGCCGTGGCTGTGGGCGTCGGGCCCGAACATCTTGGTGTAGTGGCCGACGGCCTCGTTGTAGGCCTTGACCTGCTCATTGGTCCACACCAGGGTTCCCGTGGAGGGGTCGTAGCGGTTGGTCCGCAGCATCTCCTTGGTGGCGGCGGCCGGGTCATCGACCCCCTGGGCCGTGAGCTGCTCCTTGACGCTCGTGGCCTCCATGCGGAGGTACTCGGCAGTGAAGTCGGGGCCGAGGTAGCCGCCGTGCCCCAGGATGGAGCCGTACTCCATGAGCCCTCTGGCCTGGAAGAGCTTCTGCCCCTCGGTGATGTCCTGCGTCGTGAAGACGGTCTCGCCGCTCTCGGTGACCACCCTCTGCGGCTGCGGCATGGAATTGGTGTAGGTGCGATAAGCCAGCAGGCCCATGACGGTGAATCCGAAGAGCATGACCAGGGCGACACCCTGGATCCACCCCTTGCCGATGAGGCGGGCTCGCCGGGAATCCGTCCCTTCAGTCACGGCAGCCGATGACATGAGATTACCTCCGTGTATCTCAGGAGACGGCGGACGTCTTCCGCGTCCCACCAGTCACCGTACAAGTCTCACGAAGCCTGCTAGCGGAACGATCCGTGGCCCCTCCGTCGATATACCGACCGATTGGTCGCATTTCATCAGATTCTCTCCGTCTGTATTCAACACGTGGAACGACGCGACCGCGATGGTGTCACATTTTTTAACAAGTTTTTCATTACTTATTTAAACAAGGTTTACCTAACTTCTACCCGGTCGCACCCAACCCCTTGATCACGACATCTTGTCACTACCCCCTATATAGAACCGAGAAGGAGCAGTACAATTAGTTCACACGGCAAGTTTGTCACCCTCGTTCGTTAGTAAGGCACGACGATGTCTCTTCTGCCCCTAGCCGCACAGACCGCCAACGACGTCGCCCAGCAGTGCGTCGACACCGAGACCTTTCCGCTGTGGCTGCGAGTCACCCACTTCATCAACTTCCTCCTCATGGGCGTCCTCATCCGCTCCGGTATCGAGATCATCGCCTCGCACCCGCGCTTCTACTTCAAGGACCAGTGCGAGCCCGGCTCCGAGTGGATCCGGTTCACCAAGGACAAGGTGCCACTCGAGGAGGGCGCCTTCACCGCCCGGGACGACCAGCGAGACCTCTCCCCCGTGTTGTCCCTACCCGGTCGAGCCAAGATCGGACTGGGGCGCGCCTGGCACGGGACAGCCACCAGCTTCTGGCTGCTCAACGGCGTCGTGTATGTCGCCTTCCTCGTGGGCACTGGGGCGTGGCGGCGTCTGGTTCCGACGACGTGGCAGATCCTGCCCGACGCCTGGGACTCCCTGCTGACCTACGCGCACCTGCGCACCCCGTCCCTGTGCGACTTCACCCCCTACGACAGCCTTCAGCAGCTGGGGTACTTCTTCATCGTCTTCATCGCCGCTCCGCTGATGATCGTGACGGGGCCGGTCATGTCTCCGGCCGTCGTCGGGCGCTTCCCCTGGTACGCCAAGATGTTCGGTGGCCGCCAGGCCGCTCGCTCCCTGCACCTGATCGGAATGTTCATCTACCTGGGCTTCGCCGTCGTCCACGTGGGCCTGGTGTTCATCGTTCACGCTCCTCACAACCTCACCCACCTCGTCTTCGGCTCCTACGACCCCAACCGGGTGGGCCAGGCCTACGTCACCGTGATCGTGACGATCGTCGTCGTTGTGGCGCTGTGGATCGCCATGTCCTACTGGACGCTGACGGACACTCGCCGCAGCCAACGGATCCTGTGGGACGCAACGCGGGGAATCCGCGGTGTCACGGTGGACCGTTTCAACTCGCAGCAGGCGGCCAAGAAGCCATGGACGGAGAAGGACATCTCCAAGTTCCACTGGGTCAACACCCGCACCCCCTCACGGGAGGAGTCCCCGGAGTACCAGAAGCTGGCGGCTAACGACTTCACCGACTTCCGCCTCGAGGTGGGTGGCATGGTCTCGGCACCGGCGTCCTTCTCCCTGGCGGAGCTCAAGGCGATCTCCAGCCAGTCACAGATCACCATGCACACCTGCATGCAGGGATGGACGGGTATCGCCAAGTGGACGGGGATCCGTGTGAGAGACCTGCTCGAGCAGGTCGGTCAGATCGATCCCGAGGCCGGATGGGTGATGTTCGAGTCCTTCGGCATGGCCCAGAGCATGCACGACGGACGCCCGGTCGAGCCGTACTACACGTGCCTGTCTCTGGACATGGCCCTTGAGGATGACACGATTCTGGCCTGGGACCGCAATGACGAGCCGCTGTCAGGCATGTTCGGCGCTCCACTGCGCCTGCGCTGCGAGACGAGCCACGGCTACAAGATGATCAAGTGGGTCCGGTCGGTGACGTTGATCCGTCACTACAGCGAGGTCGGCGACGGCATGGGCGGGACCCGCGAGGACTCCGGGTACCAGGACGTCAACGCGCGCATCTGACGTCCTCACGGCACTGGATCATCCTCGTAAAGACAGTCGACGCGAGCCCATCACTGATGATGGTGGCCGGCCACCCGAGTGCGGGGTGGCCGGCCACCATCGATGAACGCGGTCGCGCTCAGTCGCGAGGCTTCTCGCGCATCTCCCAGGTCTCGATGACGTCGCCCTCGGCGAGGTCCTTGTAGCCCAGGTTGATACCGCACTCGTAGCCCTCGCGGACCTCGGTGACGTCGTCCTTCTCGCGGCGCAGCGTCTCAATGGACAGATCGCCGTTGATGACGACGCCGTCGCGCACCAGACGGGCCTTGGCGCCCCGCTTGATGATGCCCGAGCGGACGATGGAGCCGGCGATGGAGCCGAACTTCGAGGAGCGGAAGATCTGCCGGATCTCGGCTGTGCCGAGCTCGACCTCCTCGTAGACGGGCTTGAGCATGCCCTTCATAGCGGCCTCGACGTCCTCGATCGCGTTGTAGATGACCGAGTAGAACTTCATGTCGACGCCCTCGCGGTCGGCGATCTCCGAGACGCGCTCGGCGGGCCGGACGTTGAAGCCGATGATGACGGCGGAGTCCACCGTGGCCAGGTTGACGTCGTTCTGCGTGATAGCACCCACGCCGCGGTGGATGACGCGCAGAGCGACCTCCTCGCCGACGTCGATCTTGAGCAGGGAGTCCTCCAGGGCCTCGACCGCACCCGAGCTGTCGCCCTTGAGGATGAGGTTGAGGGTGTCGACCTTGCCCTCCTTGAGGACGTCGGTGAGGTTCTCCAGGGAGACCCGCTTGCGGCGCTTGGCCAGCATGGCGGCGCGCTCGGCGGCCTCACGCTTGTCGGCGATCTGGCGGGCCGTGCGGTCGTCGGGGGCGACGATGAAGGAGTCGCCGGCGCTGGGCACGTTCGTCAGTCCCAGGACCAGGGCCGGACGTGCGGGTCCGGCCTCAGTGAGGTTCTCCCCGTGCTCGTTGAACATGGCGCGCACACGCCCGTAGGCGCTTCCGGCCACGATCGGGTCACCGACCCTCAGCGTGCCGCGCTCGACCAGGATGGTGCTCACGGCACCGCGCCCCTTGTCGAGCTTGGCCTCGATGGTGACACCTCGGGCCTCGGTCTCCGGGTTGGCCCGCAGGTCCAGAGCGGCGTCCGCGGTGAGCAGGACGGCTTCGAGGAGCTCGTCGATGTGGAGACGCTGCTTGGCGGAGATATCCACGAACATCGTCTCGCCGCCGTACTCCTCGGGGACCAGCCCGTACTCAGTGAGCTGGCCGCGGATCTTGTCCGGGTTGGCGCCCTCCTTGTCGATCTTGTTGACCGCCACGACGATCGGCACATTGGCCGCCTGGGCGTGGTTGAGGGCCTCGACGGTCTGGGGCATGACGCCGTCATCGGCGGCCACGACGAGGATGGCGATGTCGGTCACCTCGGCACCGCGGGCACGCATGGCCGTGAAGGCCTCGTGACCAGGGGTGTCGATGAAGGTGATCGGGCGCTCCTCGTCGTTCAGGTTGACGCGCACCTGGTAGGCGCCGATGGACTGGGTGATGCCCCCGGCCTCGCCGGCGACGACGTCGGTGGAGCGAATGGCGTCCAGCAGCTTGGTCTTACCGTGGTCGACGTGACCCATGACCGTGACCACCGGGGGCCGAGGCATGAGGTTGGCGTCGTCCTCGTCGGGCTCGAGGTCGATGTCGAAGGACTCCAGGAGCTCACGGTCCTCATCCTCGGGTGAGACGATCTGGACGTTGTAGCCCAACTCGGCACCCAGGAGGGCGAAGGTGTCCTCGTCGAGGGACTGGGTGGCCGTGGCCATCTCACCGAGGTGGAACAGGACGGTCACCAGGGCCGCGGGATTGGCGTTGATCTTCTCGGCCAGGTCCGTGAGCGTGGCCCCCTGGCGCACGCGCACCGGGGTGGAGCCGTCACCGCGCGGGACGATGACACCGCCGATCGACGGCGCGCTCTGCTGCTCGAACTCCTGACGCTTGGCCCGCTTGGACTTGCGTCCCCGCGGAGCGCCGCCGCCGCGCCCGAAAGCGCCCTGGGTGGAACCGCGACCACCGCGACCACCG